>CAZFNB010000041.1:0-8903 GCA_964520235.1 uncultured Bifidobacterium sp.
CACCCGTGCCGCCGCCGGTGATTTTCGCGCCGAACAAACCCTCCGTCACTCCGCGTTCGCGCACGGAGTCCACCAGAAAATCCACTTCGCCGGTCGAAAGACGGCAGTTGTTGCGATAACTGTCGTGCGCGCCGTACATGCATTCGCCAGCCGTGACGAGCGCCTTTTCATCACCGCCGTTTGCCGCGCGCAATGCCTCCATGAATTTCAACACGCGTTCGTTTTCCTCCACCGGATGGCGCGTCGGGCCGGCGACGCGATACGTGGCGTCGGGCTGGATTTTTGTCACCGGATCATCGTGCGTCTTGTGCCTTGCCAGAAATTCAGAGCCGACAATTTCCTGCGGCAGTGACTTTTCATATTCGGCGCGGAATTGTTCCACTGTCAGCCCGGTGAGGTAATCCAGCGCGGCGCGCCCGGTTTTGGCACGGAGATCGTTGATGATCCGCTTGCCCATGAACGCCCCGATGCGGGTGTCGCTGTAAGGACTGCCCGCGACACTGTGGCGTACCATCGAATTGATGCCGACAAAACCCGTGCCCGGCGGAATTTCCACTTCACCCTTCACTTCCCCGGGCCGGCAGAGGATATGTGTGAGGCAGCCCTGCCGCCCGCTGGTGATGGCGGTTTGATCCATGATGCCGCACGGCGCGCCCACGACGTGGTTTTCGGCCATCTGCCCGAGCCGCGCGATGCGTGACGGTGACAACTTCAATCCGAGGTAGGCGTTGAGACAACTGAGTGTGCCGATCTCCACGGCGGCGGAACTGCCGATTCCCACATTCATAGGCACGGCACTCAACAAAAGCAGATTGAAACCATAAGGCAGTTTCACCGGTTCTTCCTTTAGCAACGTGAAAATACTGCCGACGATGTACGCGGCCCAATTCGCGAGGGGATTTGCCTGACAGAACGCGCGTATCTCAGCGTAACCGGCAAGGCCGTCGCCGGATTTGAAACAATCCAGCGGCAGGCGTGTCTCGATGGGCAGTGCCTTCAAGCCTGCGTGCATCGTGCGGATGCGCAACGTACGATCCGTGCGCGCCTGCAAACCCATCAGCACGCCGCGCCCGAGCACCGCCTCGCAGACATTCGCGCCCGAGTAGTCCGCGATGCCGCCCATTACATCCAGCCGTGCGGGCACGCGCGTGGCCCAGATTTCCCCCGCGGCAAAAAAACTGGCCAGACCCGACGCATCGCTGTTGGGTTTGGCGAGCAGTCGCTCGAATTCCTGAAGTTCAAACGGCAGCGCTTCCGTGTTCATGGTTGAAAGAGTTATTGGTTCGGATCCTGATGGGCGGAGTCTGCCGCAAGCCACGCGCACGGTCACGCCGGAAAGTCCGCAGCAGCGCGCACCGGCCTCGTTCAATCTTTTCCCGTGATGTGCGTCGTCTCCACGCCCTGTGCCGTCACCTTGTTTCTGGACGCCTCCACCTTGATGTAGTGCAGGACGACCGGCGCGAGAATCATTCCAGGAATGCCCATGAGTTTTTCCCCGATGACGATGCCCAGCAACGTAAGCCACATCGGATTCTTGATGCGGTCGCCGACGATCTTGCTGTTGAGGAAATACTCGAACTTGTGGATGACGACGAGAAAGATGAGTGAGACCAACGCCATCTTCGGGCCGTTGTCGGGAAAGGTGAATGCCACGCCCACGATGAGCGTGTTGCTGATGACATTGCCGATGATGGGCAGCAGTCCGCACATGAACGTCAACGCGATGAGCACCGGCGCGTAGGGAAAATTGTTCATCACCAAAAACACCGCAGTCAGCGCGGTGTTGATGACGGAGATGATGATCTGCGCCCCGATGACACGGGAGAAGCTGGAGTAAAAAGTCCTGAAGCGCGTGGACAGCTCACGCACAACCGTGGCGTACAAACTGTCAGGCGCGGACTTCAAATCCTCCTCCGTCCCCCAACGCGCGCTCAGGAACATGCTCACCGCCACCACCAGTCCGATGAGCAACAGCGCGAATTGAAATGCCGCCGTGCGGATGTATTGGCCCAGGCTGGCCATCCGTTCCTTTACCTCGGCGCGTGCCAGTGTCTTGGCGCTGGCGTAATCCGTGAACGGCAACTCGATGTCGTGTGCTTCGGCATAATCAACCACGGCAGGAATCGTCCTGTCTGCAATCTCAGGCAGGGTCATGTAAGTCCGTTTTGAAAAATAAAACGTTCCATAGGCTGCCGCCACCACCAGCACAATGTAAAGCGTCACCCCGAGCGTCTTGCTTTTTCCAAAACTCAGAAAATTCAGCGCGAAATAGCCGAACAAGGCCGTGACCACCAACGCGCCCAGATGCAGCCACCCGATCAGCACCAGCAACGCCACCATGATGCCGTACGAGATTCGCGTGGGTAATGAGATGGTCATCGGATTCGTGCCAGCAACCAGCCCAGCAGTTCGCTGATGGACAGCCGCTCCTGCTTTCCATCGTCGCGATAGCGCAACGTAACGGTGTCTTTCAACTCCGGGCCTTTCTCGCCCAGCGTGTCGAAATCAATCGTCACACAGAACGGCGTGCCGATTTCGTCCTGACGCGCATAACGGCGGCCAATCGAACCGCCGTCATCGTAGAACACATTCATCCACGGGCGCAACAGGTCGCGGACTTCGAGCGCCTTCTTCACGAGATCGGGCTTGTTCTTGAGCAACGGCATCACGCCGACTTTCACCGGCGCAACACGCGGGTGGAACTTCATGATCACGCGCGTCTCGCTTTTGCCCTTCTCATCGGTGTCCGTCACCTCGGTGAACGCATTGCAAATCAGCGACAGGATCAACCGGTCTGCTCCTGCGCTCGGTTCGATGACGTGCGGGATGTATTGGCCCTTCGCCAGACCGTTCATGTCTTCGGTCGCAAGCTTCACAGCCTGTTCTTCCGGCACGCCGGTCTTGGTCAGATATTTCTTCCGATTGTCGAAATAGCGTTGGGAAAGTTCTTTCTTCTTCGCGTCATCCAGCTTGCCCCATGCAGCGCGGAGCTCGTCGTCGAACACGCCCATCGGCTTGCCGGAGGAACGTGCGTGCTGACTGAGATCAAAATCGCTGCGGGCGGCGATGCCTTCCAGCTCCTCGCCTTTCAACTCGCCTTTCTCGTCGCGTTTACTGAACGGGAATTTGAAAAGAATGTCCACCGTGGCGCGGGCGTAATGCGCAAGTTCCTCCGGCGTTTGAATGTGAAAGCCGAGCGTACTGCGCGAAAGCCCGATGCCTTCGTAAAAGCGCACACGCTCCTCGACCCAGTATTGATGCCACGCCTGCCAGCCCCAGTTCGGTTGCGGCTCGCCGGGATGACCGGTGGGAGGCACGGTCGTCACGCTGCCGTGAATGGCTTCAACCGCTTCATCAGGCTTGATGAAGAACTCCAGTTCCATCTGCTCGAACTCGCGCGAGCGGAAGGTGAAGTTGCGCGGCGTGACCTCGTTGCGAAATGCCTTGCCGATTTGCGCGATGCCGAACGGAACTTTCTGCCGCGACGTTTCCAAAACATTTTTGAACTGTGCAAAGATAGCCTGCGCCGTCTCGGGGCGGAGATAGGCGGTATTCTTTAAGCTCTCGTTGTAAAGTTTGAACCACTCTTCCACGCGCCGGGAGCTGGCTAGAAATTCGCTGTCTGGGATAGGAATATTCACTGGCCCTACCGTGGTCTTGAACATGAGATTGAATGGGCGCGGGTCTGTAAGCCGGGCTCCGGTTTCCGGGCTGAAGAGAGTGGAATTCTCAACTTCCTCGAATCTCTCCCCTTCTAGTATTGGAAACTTAACCAGTACCTTTTTTGCGTAATACTGTAGTGCAATCCTTTGTGCTGATTCTCGTGGCTTTCCCTTGGGAATTAGCACTGAAAACGGACCGGCAAATCTTTCCTCTGTTACTTGCACCACCTGGTTGGTTTGGCAATATTCATCGTACTTGGTGCGATCCTGAGTAACGCCTGAGTAATAATAAACGACCCCGTTCTGTGGCTCGATTTGGTCGGCGCGATAGCGCCTATTTGTTATCGGATCTTCAACCATCATGTCTGCAAACGTCTCCACATGCCCGCTCGCCTTCCAAATTTCCGGTGACATGATGATGGTGGCGTCGAGGCCGACGACATCCTCGCGTTGCCGGGTCATGGTGTTCCACCAGAGTTCCTTGACGTTGCGCTTGAGTTCCGCGCCCAGCGGGCCGTAGTCCCAGAAGCCGTTGATGCCGCCGTAAATCTCGGACGACTGGTAAATGAACCCTCGCCGCTTGCAAAGCGACACGATCTTTTCCATCAACGGAATCTCTTTCGGCTCGGCCATAATCAGGCGGAGAGTTTTCGGGATGCAAGCAGTGAAGTCAAGGCAGCCAGAGCCAGGATGGCGGGTCAGCATGGTGGGGCGAGGCTGCCGACGAGCCTGGGCGAAGTGGAAGAATTGGTGTGACGATGGCTCGCGCGGACTCTCGCCTAACCAAAATTTCAAATTCACCCACTTCCAGAACCGGATTCAACTGACGACAGCCCGCGACTCCAGAACCCGACGCAACTGCCGTTCACGCAGCGGTGCAGCAATCCTTAGAAGCCGCCGGGCGAACGTCTTGTCCGTTTCCGTCAGTTTGTCATGCCCGAGGTAGGCCAGAAGAAATCTCATCCGCTCGGTGCGCCGAAAAAAGCCCGGCGCGGGCGCGTCCAGGGTGGCGAGGTCTTTGGCGCGGTTTTGTTGCTCCGCCCAGGCCGGCCAGACGCGGCCCTTGTGCGCATCAATGAGATTGAAGTGTTCGAGGTTCGCACCTGACAGGATGATGTTGCGCCAGAAATAATCGTGATGAACGAACTGTCGCCCGTGCATCCGCCGCGTGTATGCCGCAAGTCTGGAAAAGAGTTCGCGCCGCCAACGGCATTGTTCTTCTTTTGTCTGGGCTGGCAGCCAGTCGCGGATGAAACGATCCAACGGCAACGGGTCGCGCACGCCATCGCTGATGAGAAACGATCGCGTCACGAAACCGGCGCGCCGCTCCTCACCGAACGCGATGGCAGCAGGCGCGTCCAGCCCCCACTCGCGGAGCCGTGTCAGGTTCGCGAACTCACGCCACGCCTTCGAGCGACCGAAGACCACACCGCGAAACATTCCGCTCCAAGCCTGCGCCGCGCGGCTGATCCAGTATTTCTTGATGAAAATCGTGCGAGCATTGGGGTCGCTGCCGAGCGTGATGCGCCGCACTTCCGTGCTGCCGCTACGCGTCACCGCTTCGCCGTCAGCATAGGAATAGATGGCCGTGATGCTGTCGAGCTTGTGGGCTTTGAGCAGCGATTGCCATTCGGGGCTGATGCGGATTGTTTCCATGTCGAGCATGAACGCGGCGGGACTCTGCTAACAGTCGCGCCGCCATCGGGCAAGGGCAAAGCTTGTGTCTTCTGACGACGCTTGAAGCGGTTGGTCATCGTCTCGGCGCAATGTTGTTGAGTTTCCACCAAAACCACAGGGTTGCTTTGAATCCAGCATCCTTGGCAAAAATTTTTCCCGCACGTTTGAAGGTGAGTCTTACATCTCCCAAACTGTTCGCGAGTATGACCGGGGTGAAAGTTTTTTTGAGTGTTTCCCGCACTTCCTTGAAGCGAGTTTTACGGTCTTGAACCGGCGTTTGATGCCATTGCACCAGCAGGTTGGCAAGTGTCATCAGATGCTGGTCGTAATTCACGTCCCTGCGAGTCGTGACCAGGCGCAGGTGTTCGTTGGCGGCGGCAACGTTTCCAGCCAGCGCCTCCTCGACAGCCAGAAATAGCCGCAAGTCCTGCGTGCCTTCGCGGTGCGGCCACATCTTGAGTGCGTGGTTGGCGACCTCAGTTGCCTCGGCATTTCTCCCAAGCTGCCGGAGCGCGAGGCACTGGTTGAACAGCGCGTATGGCTGAACGTTGGGACGTTGTCGCCAGTCTTTCTGCCATTCGACGGCGGATCTGTTCCAGCCGAACTTTACCATCGCATAGCCTGCACGTGCCCAGGCTGTATCGTCTTGTGCAAATACCGCCCGCCGTCGCCAAAGCAGCAAACGCAATGTCAGCCGTGCATCGGAGTTGGCCAGGCCGTGAATCAGTGGATCCGCAGCCCGCCGTCTCGCCTCGCCCTGCTTGAGCCTGAGAAAAAACCACGCGGCCTCGATGCCTTGGTTGGTGGACATCAGGAGTTCCACCACAGCCGCCGCCAGTTGAGGATTTGCAGAACTCTGTACACTGACGGATTTCGCGATTTTGAGAGCACGGTTCATCTGCCCGGCCCGTTTCAAGGCGTCAGCGCTGGACTGAACCGGCCAGCCATCGGAATCGTGCGACGTGCAAATCGCCTTGAAGGCATTCAGAGCGGCGTCTGTTTCGCCTGTTCTGAGTTTCAAGAACACTTCCGCCGCCAGGGTGCGAGTGCCTGGCAGGTGTGTCTGCATCAACTGCAACGTCTGCGCGGCTGCCGAAAGATCATTGTCCGCCAGTTGAAGATCGAACAGGTTCTCCGCAGCAGTAGATTCGGTGGGAGAAATGGTCAGGGCAGTTGTAAAGCATCGCTTTGCGCCCAGGGTGTCCTTTTTTTTCAACAACAGAAACCCAAGCCGGGTGTGTCCCCATGCGTCGTGTGGGCGCAGGCGGATGATGTTTTGCGCCGCGACTACCGCCTCCTCGACATTGTTTGTCTCAGTAAGCCAGATGGCGAGCTGGTTCCAACCCCATGCATAACTGGCGTTATCCACGAGAGCAGCCCGCATCAGGCGGATTGCCTCGTCAAATTTACGTCGTTGCGCTTCTATCCAAGCGTGTCGGCCACGAAGAATAAATAAATCCGTTGAACACGCTGCCGCTCCGTCAGCGCACGCTTTGATGGCCTCGTCAAAGCGTTCAGCAAGCGCGAGCAGTTCCGCTTTGAAGTCCCACGCCTCGGTCGAGCGTGGATCAAGGGTGAGTGCCCGATCCACCGCAGCGATTCGTTCTCCTGTGTCCTGTTCCGTTGAAAATCTGGCCACGAAGAGCCAGACACGCATGTCACCCGGACGCTCGGCGGCCAGTTGTCTCGAGAATCCCGCCGTGCGACCCGTCTGTCCCGACTCATGTGCCCAGCCGTTCAACAACCCCCAAGCCCAGTCATAGCCCGGAGCAATGCGCAGTGCGCGCTCGATTGCCACGAATGCCTTTTGCACCTGTTTCAGCCGCCACAATAATGAGGCGTGGTAGGCGTGCAACATTGCGTCGTTCGGCAAATGGGAGAGGCCACGCTCATAAATGCGGCTCGCCTCCTCAAGACGCCCGCGCCGTTCGTGAACGCTGGCAAGAGCGACGGTGGCGCGGCTCCAAGACGGATTCATTTCAAAAGCGCGTTCTGCGGCGGCCAGTTCCTTGTCCGGCTCGTTGCGCCACTGGTGAACATCAGCCAGATCAAGCCATAGTTTTGGCAGATGTGCGAAGCGCTGAGTGGCTTGGTGTGCCAGATCAAGCGCCTCGTCCAGCCTGCCGAGATGTCCGAGCTGGGACACGAGGGCAGACCATGCGTGCCAAAGATCGGGCCGTTCCTTGTGCGCCTTACGCAACCCGGCAAGCAATGCCTCGGGATTGAGAATGGGCCGTGCGGATTCGAGAAACGCCAGCAAGCCATCTCCATGCACAACCTGCCGGACAAGTTCGGCCTCGACAAAGGCAAGCTCGGTCATGCGCTCGGAATCGTTACACGCGAGCTGCAACAGCAGGCTGATGGCGTCGCCGTTGTCCACACTGGTTTCGACGGCTCGTCGAAACGCGGCCTTGGCCTCAGGCAACTGTCGAAGTTCATGGTGGATGTGTCCAAGTATGGAATGGCTGTAGGAGTTCTGCGGTTCGATGCGCACCGATTCAAGGGCATGTTGCAGCGCCTCTTCACTGCGGTTCAAACGCATCAAAGCCAGGGCAAGTTCGCGTCGCGCCCAGGCATCAGACGGTTCAATGGCAACGAGCGAGCGCGCTGCGGACTCGGCAGATTCGGGTGAGCCTGTCCGCGCCCAGTCCACCAACATGCGTTGTAATCCGAAGTGTTCTGGAAAGCGCCCGCACGCCTGACGAAGATGCTGAATCGCTGCGGTTGCACCTTCGCGTTTTGCCAGGGCGCGGGCGGTGCCGCCGTGGGCATCGAGCGCGAGCGGCTCATGCTTCAAAATCTCACCAGCCCACCGTAGAGCCGCGACATCGTCTCCACGGTTTTCTGCAATCTCAGCGGCGGCCCGCAACCAATCTCCCTGACGCACCTTGGTGGTTGCCGACGCGAGCAGCCGGTCCGACTCTTTGGTGCAACCCAGGTCCGCTAAAACTGCGGCTGCACGGAGCGCGAGGTAGCCGTCTTCTGGCCGCAGACGCATGGCCTCCAGCAGCACATCTCTTGCAGCGACCGGTTGCTCCGTTTCACGCAGCGCCCAAGCCAGCGTGAGCGCAGGGCGGTCGGAACGCGTTCCAAAGCGATCGAACCGGTCACGCAGATGGGACAACGCTGCTTCTGTTCGCCGAGTGCGTCGGCAGGCTATGAACCAAGACTGGTAGTGTTGTTCCTGAAACGTCTCAAGGTTGGCGGCAAACCGGTACAACTCCGTGGCTTCGTCCCACCGCCCTTCATCCCACAAAAGGTTTGCAAGCACGGAAATTACCGTCGAGTCCACAGGCCGGTAACGCATGGCGCGACGCAACCAATGTGTCCGCTGCATGGATTGTCGCGCGTCACCTTCATGGGCGCGAGCCAACTCCACGTACAATGCCGGATCTGATTCTTTCGCTTCGCAAACCGTTTGAAGGAATTCAACCCGCTTCTGGCGCGGCTCGTTGCGAAGACAATACAGCAGCCGGCGTTGGTGGGCCGGAGAGTTTGGAAAAAGTTCGAGGAGTTTTTCGATGCAACGCCGCTGGAAAAGCTGCCGTTGCAAACCCCGTTCAC
>CAZFNB010000042.1:0-8831 GCA_964520235.1 uncultured Bifidobacterium sp.
GTGAGGTCTTTGACCACCTCGATGTCCGCCGCGCCCGTGAGGTCAATGATCAATTCCTGATCTTCGAGGATGAAATCGCGCAGACGGTTCGAGCGTTTGTCGTTGAACTGGTCGCGCTCCACCGCCGAGAGCATGGCGCGGAAAACTTCGGGGCCGAGGATTTCCTCGAATTCATCACCGCGTTCCTTGCCGAGCCACAGGAGCAGTTCGCTGCTGGCCGCGTGCTGGCTGATGAGGCGCGCGATGGTTTCCTTCAATTCACCGAGTTTGCCGTCCTGGATTAGAAGTGCGGCCATCTCCTTACACAATTTTGCAGGAACGATGTTCAACGCGCCACGCATCATCTCGTGCCAGCGGTCGGGTTGTGCGGCCTTGAATGATTCCAACGCGCGCCGATGCTTCACCGCAGGGATGGCTTCGAGCAATGGCCCGAACTTCACGCCGTCCTGCAACCAGATTTGCGCCGCCGACATCTGATTCGCCGCCGGCTGCAAACCGGCCATCGCCGCGACGTCATCGCGGGCAAACACGCCTTCGAGCGCCACACCCGGCTGCGTACGCGCATGTGATGCGATCTCAGTGTTCAATACGGAAACGACTTCGTTCGCGATGCCCGCCTTGTCGGGAAGGTCGTTGGCGGACTTGGCGATCTCCACCGCCACCGCCGTGTGCGCCTTCAAACCTTTTGCGGCGCGAAAATCCTTGAGCAACCGGTCCTGCAACGAGGTTTCCTGAGCCTGATAGACAACCGGGTCGGTCTTCTTCACCGGCACGATGAAGTGACCGTCCTTCTTCATCTCCTGCTTGGCCGTGTCCCACCATTTCTTCCAATCGTCGCGGATGACATCCGGCACGAGCACCTGCTGGATCTGATCGAGCGTGGCGCGTCCGCCAAAACTGTTCAGCACCACCTTGATGAGATCGAGATGATGCAAGGCCGCCATCTGGCGCAGTCCGTCAATGTCCGCCGTCTTGCGGGCGAGAATATGATCCTTGGGGATGGGTTTGAGCGAATCCGCCGCAAAGGACAGATCCATGGCGTGGCCGGGCTTGCCGGGGAAATCAATGGTGAACCTGGCGAAGACGGTGTCCACGGACTTGATGCGTCCAAAGCCCCAGCTCCGGTGCGTGCAAAAGCCGCTGTTGGTGAGCGCGACCAGCGGCTCGACCTGACGGCCTTCGATCTTTCCCGACACCGCCATCTTTTCAAATTCTTCTCTCATAGGTTGGGTTAAGCTCGCGTCACAAAAGCAAATCTCCGACATTAAACTGAGTGACAGGCCAAAAACCAAGACAAATTGCGGCACGCGTTCTCGCTCAAAGACGTGACGCCAACGATTACACCGAGACGCTGCTGGAACGCGCGCTGGATGACGCCCGCCTTTCCGACGCCGACCGACGCCTTTGCCAGCAGCTCGTCTTCGGCGTCGTGCGCTGGCAAGCCACGCTGGACTGGCTGATCGCCCGCAAGACACCGGGCCGCACACAAAAGGCCGGGCTTCAAGACTTGCTGCGCCTGGGACTGTTCCAGATCTTCTGGCTCGACCGAATTCCCGACCACGCCGCCGTACATGAAACGGTCGAGATGGCCAAGCGCGCCGGTTTCGGCCCGCAATCCGGTTTCGTCAACGCCGTCCTCCGCGGTTATCTGCGTGAAGTGGAGGAAACCCGCCGCGCTCTCGATGACTTGAAGCAAACACAACCCGCGACCGGTTTCTCGCATCCCGGCTGGCTGGTGGAACGCTGGCAGCAACGCTGGGGTGCCACACAAACCAGCCGGCTGCTCGACTCGAACAACACACCTCCCAAAACCTTTGCGCGCATCAACACACTTCGCACCGACGCCACAAAGCTGATAGAAAAGTGGCGCGCGGAAAATGTGGGTTATGATTTTTTCGCGCGCGATTGGACGGGCGAGAACATGGTGTTCGAGTTGAAATCCCATCCGCCGTTGCACCGGCTGGAAAGTTTCCAGCAGGGCTGGTTCTACATCCAGGACCCGAGCACGCTGCTGGCTGTTCACGAACTGGACCCGCAGCCCGGCGAAAACATCCTCGACCTCTGTGCTGCGCCCGGCGGCAAGACGACATTCATCGCGCAGCGCATGAACGACACCGGACGCATCATGGCGCATGACACCGCGCCGGATCGGGTAAAGTTGATCCAGGAAAACTGTGCGCGGCTCTGCGTGAAATGCGTCGAGGCGAGAGCCGGCCTGGATTCTTCCCTGCCAACATTTCATCGCGTGCTGGTGGACGCACCGTGTTCGAACACCGGCGTGCTGCGGCGCCGCGTGGATCTGCGCTGGCGGATCCGTCCGGAAGAAATCCAACGTCTCCGCGCGACCCAGCTCGACCTGCTGCGTGAAGCGGCTGTGCGATTGAAATCCGGCGGCAAGCTGATCTACAGCACATGCAGCCTTGAGCCGGAGGAGAATTCTGAGGTGGTTAAACAGTTCCTAGCCCTCCACGCCTCGTTCAAGCTGGAGAACGCGCGTGAGCTGATTCCATTTCAAGATGGCGTGGACGGCGCCTATGTGGCGAGATTGAGCCGTCTTTGATCCCTGAAAATAAAAACGCCCGCCGAAAAACCGGCGGGCGTTTGTGAAATATCTGATCGTTAGTTCAGCCAGCGCACCATGCCTACCTTGTTTGTGCTGATGAACAATCCTAGACCATGGAAGCCGTTGGTGTATTGCTGAAAGACAGCTCCTTTGATGGTTGTTTTCTTGCCGGTGTCGGGGTGGGTGAAACTTCCCGAAATCAAGCCGCTCGACCCGGACACGCTGAGGGTCAGCCCGTTTGTAGCCGGAGAATCCACTGTGATGACGTTGTTCGTCGAAAGCGTGAACCCGCTGGTAAAGGTGGATGCCAGATCTCCCCTGCTGAACTCCATCACACCTGTTGGATAATTCATGATCCGCGAACCTGATGTCGCAGGATTAAACGTTGAGCTAACCACGGATGCACTCCAGTTAAATCCTCCGGGGTAGTATTTGGCCGCAGCATCGGCATCTTTTTGCCAGAAATACGGCCCCGTGATGTTCAAGGCACCACTGTTTGTAATCGTGATCCACGAGATGATCAGCCCTTTCTTCTTATACAACGAGGAATAAAATGGCCATTCGCCGTTCTTCGAGATGGCTGTGGTCTGTGAAACGGTCGTTCCATCGCCGAGCGTACCGGCAAATTTGATTTTGCCATCCTTGCCAACCGTCGCCACACCAAACCCTATCCCCTCTGGATAGCCGTTCTGTTGCACATAATCGAAGCCAATCATGTACGTCCCTGCCTGCGGAGCGGGATAGCTCGTCGCATTGAATGGCACGCGATCACCCGACAACGTGGCCGACCATGTGCCGTTGCTGACGGTGCCATTCACGGTTTCAGTGAAGTTCGTGCTGAGATCGAGAACCATCGATACTGCGAGCGCGTTCGTGCCTGCGCGCGGGACGCTGATGTGCGCCACACCCGTGCTGTCGAACTGGCCGCTCATCGCATACGAGCCGCCCATGTTGATGCTGCCGCTGAATGTACCGTTGGCCGTCAGGGCGAGCGTGAAGAAGCCCGAGGAATCAGGCGCAAAGGACGAGGTGTTGTAGAACAAGCCGTTGAACGTCCCCTTGAGCACGTTGTAAGGATTCGCCGGCGAATAGACTGCGAACGTCTGCGATGCCGAACTGTTCGTGCCGCCGTTGGCCGTGCCGCCATTGTCCGTGAGGCGAACCGTCACGTAATTGGTGCCGGACTGGCCACCCGCGGAATAAGTCAACGTGCCTGCGGCAGAGATCGCGGGCTTCTTGCTGAAGAACGTAGCGTTGGTGGTGGTGACCACGAAGGTCAATTTCTGCGCGGACTCGTTCGTCGGCCCGGCAAGGATGTTGGTGGCAAAGTTGGCGACGGTCTGGAGCGAGCCAAACTTGGCGACCTGGAAATAATTTGTCGTGAGCGTGAAGCTCGGCGCGTCGTTCACCGGCGCGACCGTTAGCTGGAAGGTGTTCGTGCGCGAAGCCGAACCGTCATTGGCAACCAATGTCACTGTGGTCGCCCCGTACGAGTTGGTCGAGGTCACCACCTGCAACGTACGGTTGGTGGCCGTGCCGCTGGCGCTGATCGTGACCAGATTCGTGTTGGCCGCACTGGCGGTGACGGTGATGTTCGTCACCGTGCCGTCCGGATCGCTGACGGTGAAATTGATCGTGTTCGTACCGCTGTCCTCAACGACGGTCTGTGCGGCGATCGCCCCGATCGAAGGCGCGTCATTCACACCAGCCACCACGATGCTGAAGCTCTGCGGCACGGAGCCGTTCGTTCCGCCACCGGTGGTCGTGCCGTTGTCCTTGAGCTGCACGGTGAGGTAGTTCGTGCCGAACACATTGGTCGCCGTCTTGAAGGACATCGTGCCGGTGCTGTTGATGACGGGCTGCGTCGAGAAGAACGCCGTGTTGGTGGTCGTGACTGTGAACGTGAGTTTCTGCGCGGACTCGTTCGTCGGCCCGGCGCTGATGCCCGTGATGTAATTCGTCACAACAGTCAGTCCGGCATCCTCGGCCACGTGAACTTCATTCGTGGTGAGCGTGAAGACCGGGGCGTCGTTCACGTCCTTGACGGTCACGGCGAACGTGTTGGTGCGCGAGGCCGACCCATCTGTGGCGATGAGCGTGACGGTGGTGGCGCCGATGGCGTTGGTGACGGTGATCAACTGCACGGTGCGATTCGTGCCCGCGCCGGTGACGCCCACGGTGATGAGATTCGTGTTGCCGGACGTGACGGTATTGGTCACGGAGGCGATGTTGCCGTCCGGATCACTGACGGTGAAAGCCACGTTGTTCGTGCCGCTGTCCTCGTTGATGGTTTGCGCCGCAATCGTGCCCATGGTTGGCGCATCGTTCACGGCAGTGGCCGCTATGTCAAAAACCTGCGCCGCCGAGATGTTCGTGCCGCCGTTCTGCGAGCCGCCATTGTCCTGGAGGCGCACCGTGATGGTGTTCGTGCCAAAGGCATTTGTTGCCGTGCGGTAGGTCAGCACGCCTGCCGTTGTGATCGCCGGTTGCACCGCAAAGAACGTCGAGTTGCTGGTGGTGACGGTGAAGGTGAGCGTTTGAGAGTTTTCGTTCGTCGGCCCGCGGCTGATGCTGGTGGCGAAGTTGGTGTAGCTCTGCGCTCCCGCATCCTCGGCGGCAATGACCAGATTCGTCGCGAGCGAGAAGCTTGGCACATCGTTCACAGCCGTGACTGTCAACGATACTGTATTGGTGTTCGAGGCCGACCCGTCGCTGGCCACGAGCGTGATGGTCGTCGTGCCCGCCGCGTTGGTAACGGTGGTGATGGCGAGCGAGCGGTTCGTGCTCGATCCGCTGACGCTGACGGTGGCGAGATTGGTGTTCGCGCTGGTGGCGGTGATGGTGACGTTGGTGAGCACGGTATCCACGTCGGCTACGGTGAAGCTGACATTGTTCGAGCCGCTGTCTTCAAGGATGGTGGACGCGCTCGCGACGGACATCGTAGGCGCGTCATTGACGGCGCTGACAATGATCTCAAGCGCCTGTGGGGCGCTGGCGTTCGTCCCGCCGTTCTGGCTGTCACCGTTGTCGGTGAGGCGCACGGTGAGATAGTTCGTGCCGAAGACGTTTGTAGCCGTCTTGAAACTCAGCAGGCCGTTTGTGTTCATGGCCGGCTGCGTGGTGAAGAACGCCGTGTTCGTAGTGGTCAGCACAAACGTCAGCTTTTGCGAGTTTTCATTCGTCGGCCCGCGGCTGATGCTGGTGGCAAGATTCGTGGCGTAACTCAGCCCGGCGTCTTCCGCCACATAAACCTGGTTCGTCGCAAGCACAAAGCTTGGCGCGTCGTTCACCGCCGTCACATTCAACGTAAACGTGTTCGTGCTCGAGTTCGTGCCGTCATCAGCCACGAGACGGATGGTGGTGCTGCCGTTCGCGTTGGTCACGGTGGTGATGGCGAGCGAGCGGTTCGTGCCGCTGCCCGAGGCGCTGACCGTCACAAGATTCGTGTTCAACGACGTGGCGGTGATGGTGATGTTGGTGATCGTTGTGTCCACATCGGTCACGACGAAGCTCACATTGTTCGATCCGCTGTCCTCAAGAATGGTCTGCGTGGCGATGGTGGCGATGACCGGTGCATCGTTGCTTGAAGTGACAACGATGGTGAAATTCTGCGCGGCGGCGGCGTTTGTGCCGCCGTTGGATGTCCCGCCATTGTCGCTGAGCGCGACCGTGAGATAATTCGTGCCGAACACGTTTGTGGCGACACGGAACGCAAGCGTACCCGTGCTGTTGATGGACGGTTGCGTGCTGAAGAAGGCGGTGTTCGTGGCGGTGACGGTGAATGTCAGCGTCTGCGAACTTTCGTTCGTCGGCCCGCGGCTGATGCTGGTGGCGAAGCTTGTGACGCTTTGCGCTGCCGCATCCTCGACAACTGTGATCTGATTGGTTGAGAGCGTGAAGCTTGGAGCATCGTTGACCGCAGTGACTGTGACGGTGAATGAATTGGTGGCCGAGGCGCTGCCGTCACTGGCGACCAATGTCACCGTGGTCGAGCCGTTGGCGTTGGTGACTGTGGTCAGTGCGATCGTCCGGTTGGTGGAATTGCCGCTGACAGCCACCGTGACAAGGTTCGTGTTGGCGGACGTGACAGTGGTGGTGACGTTCGTAAGAACGGTGTCCACGTCATTGATCGTGATGCTCAGGGCGTTGGAACCGCTGTCCTCCAGGATGGTGGGCGCGGTGATGCTGCCGATCGTGGGCGCATCATTGACGCCGGTGACGATGATCGTGAAGGATTGGTCTGCGCTCTGGTTGGTGCCGCCGTTCTGATTGCCGCCGTTGTCGGAGACGTGGACGGTCAGGTAGTTCGTCCCGAACACATTCGTCGCAACGCGGAACGCCAGGTTGCCCGTGCTGTTGATGGACGGTTGCGTGGAAAAGAACGAGGTGTTGGTGGTGGTGACGGCGAACGTGAGCGTCTGTGAGTTTTCATTCGTCGGACCACGACTGATGCTCGTGGCGAAATTCGTGACGGTCTGCGAGCCTGCGTCCTCGGCCACGGTGACGGAGTTTGTCGAAAGCGTGAAACTGGGGACATCGTTCACCGCTGTCACATTCACAGTGAATGTGTTGGTCACCGTGGCTGTGCCATCACTGGTCGTCAGCGTGATGGTCGCGCTGCCATTGGCGTTGGTGACGGTCGTCAGGGCGATGTTGCGGTTTGTCGAACTGCCGGAAACCGCCGCGGTGACGAGATTCGTGTCGGAGGAACTCACCGTGTTGGTGACGCTGCTCAACGTGGTGTCCACGTCGGAAACGACGAAGCTCACGCCGTTCGAGCCGCTGTCCTCCAAAATTGTCTGTGTTGAAATCGTGTCAACCGCGGGCGCGTCGTTCACACCGGATGCGATGATCGTGAACGTCTGGGCCGTTGCCTGGTTGCTGCCGCCGTTCTGCGTGCCGCCGCTGTCCTGCATGGCCACCGTCAGATAATTCGTTCCGAACACGTTCATGGCTGTTCTGAATGAAAGATTGCCGGTGCTGTTGATGGACGGTTGCGTGGAAAAGAACGCCGTGTTTGTCGTGCTCACGACAAACGTGACCGTCTGGGCGCTTTCGTTTGTCGGCCCGGTGCTGATGCTGGCGGCGAAGTTTGTGACGGTCTGCGCGCCCGCGTCTTCAACCACGTTCAACTGGTTTGTTGAAAGCGAGAAAGATGGCGCATCGTTCACAGCCGTGACGGTGAGCGTGAAGCTGTTCGTCGCTCCGCTGGTGCCGTCATGGGCGACGACCGTGATGGTTGCCGTGCCGAAAGCGTTGGATACCGTGGTGATTGTCAGCGTCCGCGTGCCGGTGCTGCCGCTGACGGAAACATTCGCGATGTTGGTGGCCGAACTCGTTACAAGATTTGTCACGTTGCCGATGGTCGTGTCCACGTCCCCCACCGTGTAGCTGATGTTGGTGGTGGCCTCTTCAAGGATGGTCAACGAATTGAACGCTTCGAGCACGGGCGCGTCATTCACGGCGGTGACTGTGACGGTGAACGTGTTGGTGACGGATTCAGAGTTGTCGTCCGTGGCGATGACTGTGATGGTCGCCGAGCCGCTGGCATTGGTGAGCGGCTGCAATGACAACGTGCGGGACACACCGCTGCCATTGACGAAGACCTCGCTCGAATCAATGAGGCTGTCATTGGATGACGTGGCCGCCGCCGTGACGGCGAAGATCGGCGAGTCCACATCCGAAAGGGTGAAGGTGATGTTCGTCCGCGCGGCATCCTCCAGGATGGTGATGTTGGTCAGCCCCGAAATGACCGGAGCGGCGGCGAAGCTGTTCGCGACCCACGCGAGCAACAGCGAGACGACAGGCAATATTTTTTTCATAGCAATCCTCGGCGCGTATCCATACACGCCTTGTCGTCTCATCGGCGCGCAATCGCAGGGACTTAAACAACTTTTAACAGTAAGACGGCTGGGTTGTGTGGCGATGCGCTTTCGCGCAACAAAAACAGGACAAACTGCCCCGGATATGGTCGTTTGAACCGCAAACCTGGCATGCTCGTCATCACAAAACTCTTCTGCGCATACCTCCGGGCAACCGCACACAGTTATGTGCAAGGCGCAGCTTGCGGTGATATCTCTTCCTGTTACTGTCGCGGAGTGAAAGCAAATCCGTCATCCCTCACCTTCAGATGCGTCTTCGGCCTGCTCCTTTTCTTTACGGTGACGCTCGCGATCATCGGTTGCAAAACGCAGACATCAGATTGCTGCAAGCAGCCGTCCGCCGCGGTTGGGCCTGCTGCCCGATCTGTCGCACATGTTGAACCGGT
>CAZFNB010000043.1:0-8814 GCA_964520235.1 uncultured Bifidobacterium sp.
CCAAGCGAGCCGGTGATGCGTTTGCCTTTCAAGATTTTTGCCGAGATGGGAATCCAGCCGCCGTGACAGATGAACGCGACGAGTTTGCCTTGCTCAAAGAACTCGCGCGTGAGGGAGAGCACCTTTGGATCGCGGCGCAACTTGTCCGGCATGAAACCGCCCGGCACGAGCAGGCCGCAAAAATCTTTTGAGTTCGCATCCTTCAACAACAAATCAGGCTTGGCCGGATAGCCGTGCTTGCCTTTGTAGGTCTTGATTTCCGGTGCGGCAAGCCGCATCGCGTAACCCGCCTCCTCGCAACGCAACCTGGGATACCAAAGCTCCAGGTCTTCATAGATGTCGTCCACGAACGTCAGCAACGTTTTCTGCATGGCTGCAGTTTAGCGGGCAACGGGCGGACGGCAAGCGGCAGCAAATCCACGCCATCAATTCTTTGTCGCCAACGGCGGATGCTTTTTACAAACTGCCGGGCGGTGACGATTTCACTTTTCATTCCGTGCTTCGTGGACCTGATGTATCCACAGGTCGGCATCAGCATGGTGCGAATCTTCGAGAAGCTCGGGCACAAGGTCGAGTGCGCGAGCGGCCCGGCATGTTGCGGTCAACCGGCGTTCAACACGGGATACTGGGACGAGAGCCGGGACATCGCCGTCAAGGTGATGGAATCCCTCAAGCACGCGGAGGTGGTTGTCATCGCCAGCGGCTCTTGCGGCGCGATGATGAAGGTTTTTTACCCCGAGCTCTTCGCCGGGACACAATACGAAGCGCTCGCCCGCGAGCTAGCGCCCAGGTGTCACGAATTCTCCGGCTTTCTCGTCAACAAACTCGGGGTGACCGATCTAGGCGCAAAGTTTCCGCACAAGGTCACATTCCACGACGGCTGCCACGGTTTGCGCGAATTGAACAACAAACGTCCGCCACGCGAACTGCTCGCGAAGGTGAAAGGGCTGGAACTTGTTGAGATGGCCGCGGCGGAAACCTGCTGCGGTTTTGGCGGAACATTCTCCGCGAAGTTTCCAGCCATCTCGACCGCAATGGGTGAGGTCAAATGCTCCTCTGCGCTGGAGACCAAGGCAGATTACATCGTCTCGTGCGATTCGAGTTGCCTGATGCAAATCCAGGGTTTGGCCGATAAGCAGCAAAAGGGTATCAAGACGATTCACCTGGCGGAGGTTTTGGCGAACCAATGATTTTGAACCACGGATGAACACGGATAAACTCAGATGGGAGTTAGTTGGTAGGGCGCGCCACTCCGTGCGCGCCGCCGCTCGACAATCCACGAACGGCGCGCACGGAGTGACGCGCCCTACCTCAGTCATCCGTGTCCATCTGTGTACATCTGTGGTTAAATTTCTCCCCGCATGAGCGCACCACTCACCCATTTCAAAGAGGATGCCACGCGCGTGGCCGGCGATCTTCGCCATCGCGGCATCATCCAGACGGCGATGGGCAAATACGAGGTCGTCCGCGACCAGCGTAAGCTCTGGTTTCAAGACTGGCAGGGCGCCCGCGCGCTGGCATCCCGCACCAAATTTGAAGCCATCAATCATCTGGATCGTCACCTCGAACAGTTCGCTCGTCTGCTCGAATCGCGCGGCACGAAAGTTCACTGGGCCGGCAACGCGCAGCAGGGCCGTGACATCATCCTCGGTATTCTGCGTGAGAAGGGCGCGAAGGTCGTCGTGAAATCCAAGGCGATGACGTCCGAGGAAATCCATCTCAACGACGCGATGGAGCACGCGGGCTATGAAGTCGTGGAATCCGACCTCGGTGAATACATCGTCCAGTTGCGCGAAGAGCCGCCATATCATCTGGTTTTCCCGGCGATGCATCTGACACGCGGCGAGATCAAGGATTTGTTCCAGAAGAAACTCAACGATGCGCCATCCGACGATCCCGAGGAACTCACGATGGTCGCACGTCGGGCATTGCGAAAAAAATATCTTCAAGCTGATGTCGGCATCACGGGCGCAAACTTTGCCATTGCCGAAACGGGAATGATTTCCATCACCGAGAACGAAGGCAATGCGCGGCTCACGGCGGCGTTGCCCAGGACGATGATCACGCTTGTCGGCATCGAGAAGGTTTTGCCGCGCCTGGAAGACCTGGCGCTGTTTCTACCGATGCTTGCGGTGATGGGCACGGGCCAGCCGTTGACGTGCTACAACACCATGTACGGCGGTCCGCGACAACCCGGTGAATCCGACGGCCCCGAAGATTATCACGTTGTGTTGCTCGACAATCAGCGCACGACGCTACTTGCCGATGCCGAACAGCGTGACGCGCTGCACTGCATCCGCTGCGGTGCGTGCCTGAACGTCTGTCCTATTTTCCGCAACGTCGGCGGTCACACCTACGGCACGGTTTACGGCGGACCGATTGGCTCGGTCATCACACCGCACCTGCGCGGCTTGCAGGATTGGAAACATTTGAGTTACGCATCATCGCTTTGCGGCGCCTGCACGGAGACGTGCCCGGTGAAGATTGATCTGCATCATCACCTGCTGCAAAACCGCCGCAACGCCTCAACACCAAAGTCCGGCAAACCCGACTGGCTTCAAAAAATTGCGTTCATACTTTTCGCGCCCGTCGCAAACAGGCCCGGCCTGTGGTCGTTGACGACGAAGTTGAGCAGCATCGGGATGAAACTGCGCGGACTGGTCAACGGAAGCGTGCTTGATCCTGCCCGGCCGTGGACAAAGACGCGCAATCTGCCACCGATCGCGAAGCAAAGTTTCCGCGAATGGTGGAAGGCGCGCGAGGCAAATCCGAAATCCCGTTGATGCCTCCTCCTTTCTCAGTTTGAACCAACCATCAACCCAATTGTCGAACACCGATGACCGCTGAACAGACGAACGCCGCGCCAGACGCGCCAGCCACAACCGAGAAACATCACCTGACCTTTTTCCGCCAGAGCGGCTGGCTGATGATCGCCACGACACTCGGCGGATTGATGATGTACGCGGTGCATCCCATCGCAAAGGACATGGGCAAGGCCGCGTTCGGCGAAGAACTCGCCAAGGTCCAATATGGCGTTTTCACGACGCTCATCCAGATCGTGTCTCTGATGACCATTCCTGCGGTGGGACTTCAAAGCGTGTTCGCACAACAGGCGGCGGGTGCGATGACACCCGAACATGAACGCGAGTTGGCCGGAGTTTTTCGCGGCGTGCTGCGGCTCACGTTTTTTGTGTGGCTGGCGATGGCGGCGGTTGTTTTTGTTTTGCGCGATCGCGTGCTTTCCGGGCTTGGCATTTCCAATCCCGTCGCGCTCTGGATCACGCTAGTCATCGGACTCGTCGGGTTGTGGAGACCGATATTTCAAGGCGTCCTGCAAGGGCGGCAAAATTTTCTGTGGCTGGGCGGGCTGATGATCGCCGATGGCATCGGCAGGCTTGCGGCGATGTTTCTCATCATCAAGGTTCTCTCACACCTCGCGGCGGGCGCCATGACGGCTGTGCTTGTTGGGATGATTTTTGTGCTCGTGGTCGGAGGTTGGATGTGTCGCGATTGCCTTCGTGGCCCGGCAACACCGGTGGATTGGAAGACGTGGCTTGGGCGTGTGGCTCCGTTGACGCTCGGCATGGGCGTCAGCATCTTCATGCTGGCGGCGGACATGATCTTTGTGCAGAACTTTTTCTCCAAGGAGCAGACGGGCTTCTACGCGGCGGCGGGGATGATCGGTCGCGCACTGGTCTATTTCACGACACCCGTGGCGGCGGTGATGTTTCCGAAACTGGCGCGCAGTTCAGCCACCGGGGAAAAATCGAATGCGCTCGCGTTGGCGTTGGGATTCACCGCACTGGCAGGCGCGGGTGCAGCGCTGATGTGCTCGTTGTTCCCGACACTGCCGTTGCGGATCGTTTATGATAAATCATTCCTCGATGTCTCCGGCCCGCTTGTGCCGTGGTTCGCGTGGTGCATGTTGCCGCTGACACTGGCCACGGTGCTGCTCAACAGCCTCATGGCGCGTTCTCAATTCAAGGCCGTGCCGTGGATGCTCGCTGTGGCGGCGGGCTATGGGTTGACGCTTTATTTCCGGCACGAAAGCTTCATCCAGGTCATCCAGACGATCGGCATATTCGGCACGCTGCTGCTGGCGGTCTGCGCGTGGTTCACGTTCTTCAGCGGGAAGACCGACGGTCAAAGCGGAAAAGCGGCGTGATGCGGAAGGCGTCGCCGCTACAGCGACTTCAGCGCCGCAATCACCGGCAGCCGTGACGCGCGGATGGCGGGAAAGAAACTGCCCACGATGCCGACGATCACGGCGAACATCATTCCCTCCATGACCAGCGCGGGCGTGATGCGAAACTGGAAAATCACTTCGCTGAACGTGTTGAAACTGAGCGTGCCGAACCGCACGCCGGACGCGATGCACACCCACTGCGCCGCCAAAGCCAGCCCGCAGCCGAGCAATCCACCGACGCCCGCGAGAAGCGCGCCTTCGAGATTGAAACTCGCCAGGATCGTCCGTCGCCGGAAACCGAGCACTCGCAGCGTGCCGATCTCCCGTGTGCGCGCACCCACGCTCGCATACATCGTGTTCATGGCGGCGAACACCGCGCCGACGGACATGGCCAGCGCCAGCAGGCTGCCGAGCATCTTGATCGGGCCGGCAGTCATCGTCTGCGCCGCGTAATACTTTGTCTCCAATTCCGCGCGCAGCGGCATCCGTTTGTCCGACTCGATGCGTTGCATCAACGCGGCGGCGGCGTTCGTGTCGCCAACGCGGACAAGCACGCTTGAATAACTTTCACGGTCGAACACAGAGCGCGCCTCGTCGGCATCCATCCACATTTCAGAATCGAACGCGCTGTCGCCGCCGTCGAACCAGCCCACAACGGTGAGTTCCGTTCCACCGGTCTTGAATTTCTGGCCAGGATCGCAACCGGCAAAACGCTTCGCCATCTTGAGGCTGACGACAGTTTCGGGTTTGCCGGGGATGAACCAGCGTCCATTGACAAGCCTGACCTGTGGACGGAGTTCAACCCCCATCGGTGTGACGCCGCGCATGGTCACGTTGGC
This sequence comes from uncultured Bifidobacterium sp., assembly GCA_964520235.1. Taxonomy (GTDB): domain Bacteria; phylum Verrucomicrobiota; class Verrucomicrobiia; order Limisphaerales; family JADLHS01; genus JADLHS01. The sequence continues at coordinate 5,026 of CAZFNB010000043.1, forward strand.
CTCCCCTGCTCCATCGCGTCGCGGCAGATTGATGATGATGGCAAGATCGGCGGACACAAACGGACGCCCCTGCGCATCACGCGCGATCTCCGGCCAATACTGGATGAGTTTGAGTTGTTCGCGGGAGACCTGGCTGCTGGATTCGGCGGTGGAGCCTTTGCGGACGATCATCACATTGCGCGGGTCGCCGGTGTTCATGCTCGACTTTTCGAGGCCGGCGGCCATTGCCTGCATGAGCAGAAACACCGTGACGACCAGTGCGACGCCGAGAATCGTCGCCGCCGTCGCGCGCCAGCGGACGAAGACGCTTTTGAAATTGTAGAGGAAAGGAATCGGCGACGTGAGAACGGCGTAGAGAAGCCAAAGCAGATAGCCGCCACAGGCAATCAAAATCAACCACCTCAGCAGGATTCCAATAATGGGGGCGAGTCCTTCCATGGCTAATCTAAAGTTTTCAACCCCTCCACCACACTCATCCGTGCCACGGCAATGCTCGGCATGATGCTGGCCACGATGCCCAACCCGGCGGCGACGAGTGTACCGATGCCCACGATCTTTGGCGTGACTTCAAAATACGGGAACAGACCGTTCGTCAGCTTCGCCACGTCGCCATACGTGAACAGGACATACGCGCCACCCACGCCGATGAGCGCGCCAGCCATCGCCAGTCCGAAACTTTCCGCCAGAATGAACGAGAACAATTCCCGCCGCCGGTAACCGATGGCCTTCAGGATGGCGAGTTCGCGAAACCGTTCGCGGATGGCCATGCTCATCGTGCTGGCCGTGACCAGCAGCAACGTGAACACCACCGCACTGGAGATGAGCGTGACGAGCAGCTTGATGTTGCCCCACATCGAAATGAAACCGAGCTGGAACGCCCGCTCCGTTTCCGCACGCACTTCCGCCGAGGTGTTCTCGAATTTTTTGTTGATGGCGTCAATCACACCGGGCATGTCCTCGGCGGATTTCACCTTGAGCCACCACATGCCCACGTAACCGGAATCACCGATGGCCTCGTTCAGATAATCCTGGCGGAACAGCATGTTGCGGTCGTCCGGCGTGCCGGCGTAGATGCCCACGATCTTGAATTCCATGGTCACGGGATACACCGTGCTCTCCAGCGTGATCTTGTCACCTACCTTGAGCTTGTACTTTTCAGCCGAAATTTTCCCGATGACACAGCCGGTTCTTTCGGACTCGAACGCCTCGTAGGCCTGGGTCTCCATTTTTGCTTCGCCAAAAACGGAACGGAGTTTTTTGGCGTCCATCGCAAACTGCGCGAAGGTCATCGCCTCCTCGTTCTTGTATTTGCCGCCAAACCAGGTGAACGGCGTGACCGCCTCGACGCCCGGGATGCGTTCTATGATGGGCAGTTGGCGCGCAGGCAGGAGATTTGCGATGGAAATCTTGTTGCGCACGGCGACGCGGAGTTCAGCGCCCGCGCCCTCCGCCGGAAGCGTCAATTCGCGCAACGCAACAAGCAGCGTGACGAGAAGGAACAGGCTGACTGCAACGCTCAAAATGGAAAGCCCGGCGCGACGTTTGTTGCGCAGGGCGTTTTTGAGAATGAACGAGGGGATGTTCACCGGTCAGTTCGTCAGTTCACCTTTTTCCAGATGGATGCTGCGCGAACCGAAGGCCGCCGCCTTGGGATCGTGCGTGACCATGATGACAGTTTTGCCCGCGTCACGCGCCAGCGATTGCAACACCTTCAAAACCTCCTGTGCCGAGTGCGAGTCCAGATTGCCCGTAGGTTCGTCGGCGACAACGAGCGCGGGATCCGTGACCAGCGCGCGTGCGATGGCGACTCGCTGCTCCTGTCCGCCGGAAAGCTGCTTGGGCAGATGTTTCGCGCGGTCAGCCAGACCGACGAGGTCCAATGCCGTCTCGACCTGCCTGCGCCGCTCGCTCCGTCCGAGGCGCGTGAGCAGCAACGGGAGTTCGACGTTCTCGAACGCCGAGAGCACCGGGATGAGATTGAACGTCTGGAAGACGAACCCGACGTTTTGATTCCGCCAGTCGGCAAGTTCGGATTCGTTGAGGCGCGCCACGTCAATGTTCTGCACGCGGCACTCGCCGCTCGTGGGCCGGTCAATGCCCGCGATGATGTGCAGCAGCGTGGATTTCCCCGAACCGCTCGGCCCCATGAGCGTGAGGAATTCCCCAGCCGCGATGTCGAGCGAGATGTTGTCCAGCGCGGTGACGTTGATCTCTCCCTGCTGATAGATCTTCGACAGGTTGCGTATGGAGACGATGTTGCCGTTGCTCATAAGGCAGCAAAGAAATAGGCGAGAACACCTTGGATTGCAAATCCGCCGATATGCCCGTCACCGCTACCGGCGCGGGCAGGCAGCAATACGGTTCAGCGGATCGGCCCGGGCGCGGGCGCTTTGGCAACATAACCCTTGATCAAGGCTGCCAGCTCCGCCCTCACAGGTGCATACTTCGGATCGTCCGCAAGATTCTTGATCTCGTGCGGGTCGGTCTGCTGGTCGAACAACATCGCGCCGTTCCTGCCACCCTCGCCAAACTCCACATATCGCCATGACTCCGTCCGCACCGCCACGCCATGATACGTCTTCCCATCCTCGCTCCAGACCGTGAACGCGGGATGTTTCCATTCCGCCTTCGGATTCTTCAAAAGTGGCGCGAGGCTGCGCCCCTCAAGCCCCTTCGGCAATTTGATGCCGCACAATTCCGCGAGCGTCGGATAAAAATCAACGCACTGCACCACCCGTGCGCACGCCTGGTCTTGCGACTTCGAGCGCGGATCAACCACGATGAACGGCGTACGGTCGCCCTGCTCGAACAACGAGCCGGCCTTTGACCATTTCCCCTTTTCGCCAAGTTGATAGCCGTGGTCGCCCCAGAACACGATGATTGTGTTCGTGCGCAACCCGAGCTTGTCCAGCTCGCCGATGACGCGGCCCACGTTCCAATCCATCCACGCAGTCGAAGCGAGATACGCACGGATCATTTCACGCGCCTCCTTCTCGCTCGCGTCGCGACCGATGAACAGATCCGCATTGCGCGGACGGATGGCAGCGCGGGGAAAACCCTCCGGCACGGTCGGGCGCGGCGCGAAATCCGGCGGCAGCGGAATTTTTTCCGCATCGAAAAGATCGTAAAACTTTTTCGGCGCCGTCGGCGGACTGTGCGGCTTCACGAAACCGCAGGCGAGGAAGAACGGCTTGTCCTTGTAGTCGCGCAGGAACCTGATGGCCCGGTCGGCACACTTGTAATCGCCATGCGACTCGCCATCGCCCTCCAGCACGACCCAGCGATCCGAATTACGGTCGCGCGTGCGCTCGGGCTGTGTGCCGGTTGGCGGTTGATTGGTGGATTCAGCAGGAGCAGGGCGCGGCTCGCGCGCTGCATCCGGCTCGCGCAATCGCTCGCTTTCATCCACATCGGACCCGATGCGGCGGGCGTCGCCTCCTTCCGTCCATGACGCGGCATCATCAATGCCGCCGTGGAAAATTTTCCCGGTTCGCAACGACGCCCAGCCGTTCTGCTTGAACAACTGCGGCAACGTGACCCAGTCCGGATGCGCATCCCGAAAATCCGTCCGGTTACCGAGCACACCGGTGTTGCCGGGATGCCGGCCCGTGAGCATTGAAACGCGTGATGGATTGCAAAGTGGAAACTGGCAGTACGCGCGATCAAACCGCACGCCCGCCGACGCCAACGAATCAATGTTTGGCGTTCTGGCCAGCTTGCTTCCGTAACAGCCGAGTTCGGCCTTCAAGTCGTCCGATATGATGAAAAGGACGTTAAGCCTGTTTGTGG
>CAZFNB010000044.1:0-8781 GCA_964520235.1 uncultured Bifidobacterium sp.
CCGATCACGCCCGTGTCCGCTTCCACCGGAAAATTCTGGACGCCACAACGGTCGAAGATGCGCTTGTAAGCCTCATACATTCTCTGGTAGCTCGCCATCGCGTTCTCGTCCGTGGTGTCGAACGAATACGCGTCCTTCATGATGAATTCCTTGGCGCGCATCAACCCGAAGCGCGGGCGGATCTCATCGCGGAACTTCACACTGACCTGGTAGAAATTCTTCGGCAACTGACGGTAGGAATTGATTTCGCTCGCGGCGGTGCTGGTGATGACCTCCTCGGCGGTTGGGCTGAGAAACCATTCGCGGTTCGCGCCGTCCTTGACCTTGAACAGCACGTCCTTGGCGGTCTCGGCGCGGCCCGTCTGCTCCCAGAGTTCCCTGGGCTGCAACGCGGGCATCAGCACTTCCACCGCTCCGGCGCGATCCATCTCCTCGCGGATGATGCGCTCGACCTTGCGCAACGAACGCAATCCGAGCGGCAGAAAGGTATAGACGCCGCCCGCGACCTTGCGGATGAGTCCGGCGCGCAGCAGGAGTTTGTGAGAAAGAATCTCCGCGTCAGACGGAGCTTCGCGGAGAGTGGGAATCAATGTTTGTGTCCAACGCATAAGTCAGTCGAAATTTTTGCAGAGGCGCAACACTTCACTTCACCGTGTTGGTAAGCGGTGCGAGGCCGGAAATGCGGACCTCCAGCCTGTCATCGGATTGGATCGGACCGACACCAGCCGGTGTGCCGGTGAGAATCACGTCCCCCGGGAGCAGCGTCATGCATTGCGAGACGAAGCTCACGATGTCGCTGCATTTGAAAATCATCTGGCGCGTGTTTGAATTCTGGCGGAGCTGGCCGTTCTGGAAAAGCTGGATGTTCAGATCATCCGGATCAATCTTCGTCTCGATGTAAGGCCCAAGCGGCGTGAATGTGTCGAACGATTTGGCCCGGCAGTACTGGCTCTCGGAATTCTGGATGGTGCGGTCGCTGATGTCCTGCGCCGCCGTATAACCAAGAACGTAACGCGAAGCCGACGCCGCAGTAACGTTGCGGATTTTTCGTCCGATGACGATGGCGAGTTCCGCCTCAAAATCAGTGCGATGATTGGGATACGGGACTTCAATCTTCCCGCCGTCGGGAATGAGCGACGTATTGGCTTTGAGCCAGATGAGCGGCACCTTGGGCAGCGGCTTGTTCTGCTCGCGCGCGTGGTCGGCATAGTTCAAGCCGACGGCGATGATCTTCGAGGGGACAATCGGCACGAGCGGGCGGATGCCTTTGCGTTGGACCGGTTTTTTTTCAAATGAAGGCGAGCTGAACACATCGCCGCGCATCCTGAAAATTTCCCCGTCAACGACCTTGCCGTGGAAAATGTCGTTGCCCTTCTGAAAGCGGCCAATGGCTGCCATAATTGTAGGCAAACCTAGCAAACGCGGAATTGTCCGGGCAAGAACTAAAGGTGGTCAACGATCGTAGCGGTCAGGCAAAATATGACTGTCGGAAGTTTCGGGCAGCCGAACTTTGCCGACACAGAGCACGCGGCGTTGACGCGCTCCCGCCGGAATGAATCAAGCCGAAGTGCTGGCAATCGGAGGCGTCTCATTCGACGGCACGGAGCGTTTGCCAGGTTTTCGTATGACGGTTTTTGTCTGGGCGGGCGAAGCCACGCCTTTTTCCGCCACCGCCGATTTGATCACCGGCATCAATTCCATCACAGAATGTGCCGTGCAACTGCGGACGAAATCGCCCGGGTTGCCAAGATCCATCAATGTCTTGCCTGTGACGATTCCAACCAGCAATCCGTTCTTGTCCACGATCGGCGAACCGCTTGCCCCTGTCAGTTGCACTGGACGCTCGAAAGCACAAGTGAACACCGGCCCAGGCATCCGCTTCGCCTCGTGAATGGCCTGTCGGATTTCGCCCTCGTCGTCCATTTCCAGGGTCACAACATACAGCGCCTCGTCCGCACCCACGGGTGTGAGCCGCATGTTCAACGCGGTTGCGGCATGGCTTGCACCTTCCTGCGACAAGCTCAAAAGAACCTGATCGCAATACTCGTCAAATTTTCGCGCGTCGCCGTAAAGTCCCGTCGCGAGCGTTTCGATTTTGTCATCGTCGGGTGCATACAACTTCCAGGATTTGATTTCCGTGGACAGGCTTGCAAGGGCTTTTGTGTCCCAGCCGCGCAAGCCGCGACCATAAAACCCCGGACTGACGCCGCCGTCCCTGCCAAGCAGATGCCCGGCGGTCAGAGCGACGATTTCACCGGTCGGCAACCGCACAAGACTCGCGCATCCCGCCTGCATCCCGGTGTGATGAACGAACTCCGCCTCCTGCAACAACACGATACCCGGCCAGCGTTCCTTCGGCCATGCGGCCCACTCGGCAGCCACAACGCTCGATTCAAGCTTGCTGGCGAGACGTTTTTCACCCACTGAGCGCACCACGATTGTTCCGATCGCGCCCGCCACCACCAATGCGCATATCGTGACCGGAATCCATCCGCGCCTGACTTCTCCGTTCTCTTCCACGGCCATCTCGTCTGCTGCCTGCTCATCTTTGCGCCAGATCCAGACACCAAGCGCGATCAATCCGATTTTCAAGACGTACCCCGCCACCGGGCCAAACACGTCCAGAAAGAACAGCACACCGATCTGCAATCCACAGACGGCAAACGCCAGCGACATGATTCCCAACGCGATGATATTTGCACCGATGATCTTCATTGTTGATTCCCCTCTTGAAATGAAACGAGCGCCGACCGACGGAAGGCCCACGGGTTTGAGCAGCGGTCGTGCCTCTACAAATTCGCAGTGTCCGCATGTGTCATCGCTCGGAATTGGGACAACGGTGTCAAACTCTGACGACAATCAACGATTCCATAATGCCTGATGAGACCTCTGCAAAATGCCGATTCGCGATCGGAGCGCGGAGCATCGCTCCGCAAGTTTCTACGAAAATCCGCGCGGAGCGATGCTCCGCGCTCCGGGACTTTTGCAGAGGTCTCCCGATGGATTGAACGAAGGTTGCGTGCGTTGCTCTTTGTTGATTCACTTGCTAAAAATGTTGTCCATCACAGAACAATCCACGTAGCCAGACATGGACATCCATCTCCGAAACAGCCCGGATGACATTTCCGATAGTCGGCACGAAGCGTTCATGGGCGAAGTCTCGGCTTTCCGCGAATTTGGAAAACCGACCCGACAGGTCACAACTCCTTTTGCTGGTGGCGAGGTTCCGACGTTCATCAATGAGTTCTGGACCGCGCGCCAGCGACAGGCCAGTTCGCTGCATGAAGTTTCCTATCGTGCCTGTTTCAAACCGCAGCTTCCGCGCTTTTTCATCGAGCGGCTCACCGAATCCGGCGACGTCGTCTTCGATCCATTCATGGGGCGGGGCACCACGCCCGTTGAAGCCGCGTTGCTGGGACGCGTGCCGTGGGGCAACGATATCAACCCTTTGAGCCTGACACTTACCTGTCCGCGCTTGAACCCACCTGCGCTCGAAGAAATTGAAACGCGTTTGAAGCAAATCAACCTTGCCGATCATGATGAATTACCCGACGACCTGTTGACGTTTTATCATCCTGAAACCCTTCGTGAAATTTGTGCGCTGAAGAAATACTTTCTCGCCCTGCACCGTCCTGATTCGATTGATGAATGGATTCGGATGGTTACAATCAACCGTCTCACCGGCCATTCAACGGGATTTTTCTCGGTCTATACACTCCCGCCCAATCAGGCCGTCTCTGTACAATCACAGCGAAAAATAAACGAGAAACGCAATCAAACACCGCCGCGCCGCGACGTTGCAAAACTCATCCTAAAAAAATCGAAACAACTCCTTGGCGACGTTTCAGATGAAACCCGCAAGACATTGAAAAGAGTGGCCTACCGGTCGCGGTTTGTGACTTTCGCCGCCGATGCCACAAGTGATCTGCCTTCAAACTCCGTCTCACTCGTCGTCACATCTCCGCCTTTTCTTGACGTGGTGCAGTATGCCGATGACAACTGGCTTCGGTGCTGGTTTCTCGGGATTGATCCCAAGTCCGTTGAACTCACCGTGCCAAAAAAGATTGAGACCTGGCGCGAGGCGATGACGAAAGTTTTCCGCCAACTCCATCGCTTGTTGAAACACGGCGGGCACATCGCATTTGAAGTCGGCGAGGTTCACGGCGGTAAAATCAGGCTTGAAGAACACGTCCTGCCCTGTGGCGCAGCCGCCGGACTCGAACCCGTGCTCGTGCTCATCAACGACCAGGAATTCACCAAGACCGCGAATTGCTGGGGCGTGGACAACATGAGCCGGGGAACGAACACGAACCGCATCGTGCTTTTCCGCAAGGCGTGAACCCGAAGAACGCCCGTTCAATGCGCGGCGAACGGATCAATTGTTTCAGCGCCCTCCACCCTGCCCGCTTTGTGGGCCTTTGCTGAAAAGAAATTTCAAAGGTTCATCCAGTCGCGCGCGCCACGCGGATTCGTTGTGCTGGGCATCCGGGAATTTTCGCACGACAAAATCTTCGCCATCCTTCCAGCCTTGAGAAAGAAGCCATGCGCCCAGTTTGACATGCAAAGCTTCCAGTGAAGCAGATCCCTCCTTCGTGCCATAATCGAAATACAAGCGCGGGCCAGATGGAAACGTTGCGCCTGCCCCGATCTCGCGTTCCATCAATGCAGTCCCGTCATCGCCGGGCGACAGATATTTGTTGTTCCACGTCAGCGCCGAGGACACGCATCCGCCACGTCCGAAGACATCGGGGCGTTTCCAACAAAGCCAGAATGAAATCAGCCCACCCATCGAAGATCCCATCACGCTCGTGTTTTCCGGCCCGGTACGGGTGCGGAATTTTTGATTCACCTGAGGCATCAGTTCCTCGATCAAAAACCGTGCGTAGTTTGTTCCCTGATGCCACGGCGAATATTCGCGAAGCCTTTGCTCGGTTGACCACACGCCGACGACAATCATCGGCGGAATCTGCCCCGCTTTTACACAACGGACAACGGCCTCGTCCACGCCCCAATCCACTCCTGTGAATGCCATGCGCGGATCGAACAGGTTTTGACCATCGTGCATGTAGAGAACGTGGTAGCGATTCGTGGCATCTTCGTCGTAATCCGGCGGCAACCAGATGGCAACGTTCCGGTTCGCATTCAGGAAGCGCGATGGAACGGCCTTCCAATACTCCAATCGTCCGAGCACGCCCGAACCTTTCCAGTCGGTGATATAATCTTCGCCACCGGTTTTGAAGCCGTGAATGACGTGGGCGACCTCCTTGTCCGCGTCCACCAACAAACGATGGTTTGGGAGAACTGTTCCGGACGGCCCAAGCGCCTCGTGTTCCCACGAGCCGAGCGTGAATTTGTATTCCAGTTGTGTGCCGGCAGGTAAACGCAAGGTCGCGCTACGTTCACGGCCCGCGCCTTTCAGCGCGAACACACGCGGAGACCAGTATCCGATTTCCGGCCTGTTGCCTGTGAGATACAAGGTTTCCGTGCCGTCGGGCACTTCAACATGAAACGTCACAGTCCGGATGCCGCTGTTGGTCGTGACCTTTGGCACTTCGGCGGCGCCATCCGACTGCGATTGGGCGACTCCTCCCGGCGGAGCCAGCAGGAAAAATGTCAGGCCAAGACAACAGACATGCCCGGACAACCTGATATGACGAGTCTTCAATCGGGATTTGAACAGCAATAGAGCTAACAATTCGTCACGAAACTGGCAAACCGCATGTTCGTGCAGTTGAACTTCGGACGATCACGGCCAAACATGATTGGATGAAGCCCCGGACTCACAAAAGGTTCAATTACGCATTCACGCTCATTGAACTGCTCGTGGTCATTGCCATCATTGCCATCCTCGCCGCGATGCTCCTGCCCGCTCTCGGCAAGGCGCGCACAAAGGCCGAGGGCATTTCCTGCCTCAACAACCTCAAACAGCTTCAACTCGCCTGCCTGATGTATGCGAACGACAACTCGGACAAGGTGCCTGAAAATCGTGGCTCAACGATGACCCCTGACAGTTGGGCCACCGGCAATCTCACCTGGGATTTGCCGCCATCGCCTCCCTCATCCGTCAACACCAACAAGCTTTACCTGACCATCTGCCAGATCGGACCGTATGTTGCAAAGACCGTCGGTGTTTACAAATGTCCCGCCGACAAAATGGATGGTGCGTACGGGCCGCGCGTGCGAAGCGTCTCGATGAACGGCTTTGTCGGCGACGTTCTGAAAATCAACGGTAACGGTGCGTTGTCCATGAACGCCGGTTGGAAATTGTTCGTCAAGACATCCGACTTCAAGAATCCCGCCAACATCTGGGTGCTTCTGGACGAACATCCGGACAGCATCAATGACACCCTGTTCAGCGTGCGCATGAACGGTTCGACGGCGGTGTGGACGGATGTTCCCGGCAGCCAGCACAACGGCGCGTGCGGTTTCTCCTTTCAGGACGGTCACGCCGAAATCAAGAAATGGCGCGACGCCAACACGATCTGGAGAGTGCGTAAAATCAATCCTTGCGAAGGCAACGGAAAAAATTCACCAAACGACATCGTGTGGCTTCAAGAACACACGAGCGAAAAGTGATCACTCCCCTTCCCCTTCGCGCGGCGGAAACTCGAAGGTGATCTTGCCCTTCTTGTCCATCATGATGAATGCGGGGAATGGTTTGCCGGCTTTGGAGATGGATATGTGACAGCGCCGGCATCAGAAATCTTCAAAAGCTTTGCCTTTTGTAATTCAACAATCGTTGCCTCGACCTCTTCTGTTGAAAGTTCCTTGCCAAACAAATGCTGCAACTGCGAAATCAATGCGGCTTTTTTCTTCGGAAATCCATTGGACACATTTGTGAAGTGCTCTTTCACAAATTTCACCCTCTCCACCAAGTTCATCAGGATGGGAGTTTCAGCGAAACTGACATGCCTGCCCGCCAGCTTTCCCGAGGACTTGAGATGGCTGATCAAAGCATCAAAGTCTTTATCTTTTGAAATAAAGTGGAAGTAGCCCTGCGGATCGGCTTTGGCAGTTACACCAACATGATATGCCAAAACCAAATCCAAAGCGTTCTTGCCATTCTGACCGGTTTCTACAATCTCCACTTGAGAAGCAAACTTCAAAAGTTTCATCGTCAGCTTGGTTGGCAGCGACTTGTGACGCACCCCAAGAACGAAGAAAATTTTCACGTTCTTACCGGCCACTCGATCCACATCCGTCTCTTGGACATTCTCAAAGTCCACGAATATGTAATTCGTCCGCCCCATGGTTCTTGCGCCTCACTCTCCTTCGCGCGGCGGAAACTCGAAGGTGATCTTGCCCTTCTTGTCCATCACAAGGAACGCGGGAAACGGCTTGCCCGCCTTGGAGATGAATTTGTCCAGCAGTTCGCTCTTGGACTTCGAGAGAATCGTCTTCACTGTCTCCGGCGCGATGGGCTGCTCCAGAATCGTCTTGCCGATGCTGAACTTGCACGCCTTCTCCGTGCGCTGTGAGTTCTCGCACAGGTAACCGATCTCGGTATCGCACACCTTGCCGCCGCACTTCGGACATTTGCCGATCTGCGCCTTGCCGGCGAAATCAATCTTCGGCTGTGGCTCGGAAGATTTCGCGCCCCGGCCCTTCTTCTCGCGCGGAGGAAAATCAAATTTCGTCTCTCCGTCCTTGATGATCAAGAATGCCTTGAAAGGCCGGTTGTTCTTTTTGGAGATGAACTTCGTGAACAAATCTGTCTTGCCCTCCAAAAGCAGCTTCCTAATTTGTTCCGGCGGGATCTCTTGTTGGAGAACGATCTTGCCCGTGCGGAACTTGCAGGACTTCTCCGCGCCAGCCTGCTTCTCGCAAACGTAATTCATCCCGCCATCGAACACCTGTGCGCCGCACTTTGGACATTTGCCCAGCGCTTCTTTACCCGTGAAATCCATCGGTGCGGCGGCTTCGCCTTCTTTCGGTGAATTGCCGAAATCAAACTCCACCTTGTGCTCCGCGTTCATCTTCAACACGGCGGCGAATGGAAATCCCTGCTTGCTGCGGAAACCTTGCAACGGGCCGATCTGCTTTTCCGTGATGAGCTTCTCGACTTCTTCCGGCTCGAACATGCGGCTGCAAAGTGTTTTCCAGAACGCGAAGTCGCACTTGATGCACTGAAACTGTTTATACTTCTCGTGAATCTCGCCGCCACACTTGGGACACGGCACTTTCAACGTCCCGAAATCGCCAGGAATCGTGTCGTGCTCGAACTTCTTCGCGCGATCCACGATCTTGCGCGTCATCTCGGCGATTTCCTTCATGAACTGCTCGCGGCTGATCTTTCGCCGCTGCATTTCCTTGAGCTGAAATTCCCATTCGCCCGTCAACTCAGGCTTCGTCAACTCGGGAATGCCGAGACCGTTCAACAATTCCATCAACGAAAACGCCTTTGCCGTAGCCTGCAACTCACGCCCGTTGCGATGGACATATTCCTCGTAAATCAACCCTTCGATGATCGCCGCGCGGGTGGCAGGCGTGCCGAGACCTTTCTCGCTCATCGCTTCGCGCAATTCGTCGTCGTCCACGAGTTTGCCCGCGCCCTCCATCGCAGAAAGCAGCGTCGCTTCCGAGTAACGCGCCGGCGGCTTGGTGACGTTCTGCTTCACCTCGACCGCACTGGTCTTGACGGTTTCGCCCGGCTTAACTGGTGCGAGGTTTGGATTATCATCTTCGCCTTGCGCCTCTTTGCCATAGACAGTCAACCAACCCGGCTGCACTAATACTTTTCCTGCGCTCTTGAATGGCTCGCCTTCGACGCGCGTGATACGC
>CAZFNB010000045.1:0-8733 GCA_964520235.1 uncultured Bifidobacterium sp.
TGCAGCGCTGACGCTGACGGGCGTGACGACGAATCAGGCCGGCACCTACTCGGTGTCCATCCAAAACCCTTACGGCAGTCTCACCAGCACCCAAGCTATGTTGACGGTGATCCCGGCCAACGAATTTGTTGATTTCAGCCACGTGGGATTTGCGGCCAATGGAATGGCCATCACCGGCGGGGCTGCCGGACCGACTGTTTACGTCGGAAGCGAAGAAGAACTCCAGACGTACTCGGATGTAAACCCGCCCTACACGATCATCATCACCAACTCGTTTCCATTATCCGGAATGAGCACGCACATCCGGAACAACAAAACCGTCATCGGCACGAACAACATCGTGTTGACCGGGGGCGGACTTTATCTCTACCGCTCCACCAACGTCATCATCCGCAACCTGACCATCACGCAATCCACCGAGGACGGCGTGGGGCTGCATTACTCGGCGAATGTTTGGATTGATCATTGCACCATCACGGACTCGGGCGACGGCGCGCTCGACATCACGCAGGAGTCGGACAACGTGACGATCTCGTGGTGCCACATCTATTATACATCGGCGTCACTGGAGCATCGGCTTGCAAGCTTGATCGCATCGAGCGACTCTGACTCGGGCAATTATCGTGTCACCTATCATCACAACTGGTTTGGCACGAACTGCCAGGAGCGCCTGCCTTCGGTGCGCTTTGGCCGCGCGCATGTCTTCAACAACTACTACAACGCGCCGGGCAACAACTATTGCGTGCGCACACGCAAGGAAGCCGAGTGTCTGGTTGAAAATAATTTCTTCCAGAATGTGCAAAACCCATGGGAGCAATACATCACCGGCGCAGGTGACGTGCAGGGAAAACTCTTCGCCAGCGGCAACAGCGTCGGATTCCTCGGCACCGCCAACGGCGTGAATTGGACCGGCTCGGTGACCAACGGCGACGGGACGATCCGCGTGATGATACCGGGCACGGACACTGTGTTCGTGCCGCCTTACACGGCCTCGTTACATGCGGCGGCGCTCGTGCCGGCACTGGTCACCACGCACGCCGGCGCAAACAAAGGACCATTTGCACCATGAAGCTTTCAACCAAAAACCAACCAACATGAAAAACAAACTACTTGCACTCATCCTCGGATCAACATTGATCCAGTCCTTGAACGCAGCTTCGACCCTCCCGTTCACGGATCATTTTGCTTACGCCTCGGGAAATAATCTTGGCGCAGTCGGCGGCGCAGGGAATTGGAACGGCTCCAGCACTGCGGCCACATTGGTCAGCGGCAATCTGGATGGAACGTCGCTGGGAATGCCCGCCTCCTCCGGCAACATGGTGGCGATGGGCACGGGAACGGGTGGAACTTACAACCTTTTCGCCAGCGCATCAGGCGACATCAACAGCGGCAAAGTCTATTGTTCGTTTCTGCTCAAGGTCAACGACGCCACCAGCGCCATCACTAGCGGCGAGCGCGTCATTTCCATGAATATCCAAAACGGGTCGAGCACCCGTTATGTCGAATTGTATTTCAAGAACGTTTCCGGCGCGGTGCAATTGGGACTGGCCAAAAATGGCAGCGCAGCGTCTTACATCACTTCCGGCGCGGGTTCTTCTGTCGCAGATGGGAATGTTTATCTGGTTGTGATGAGTCAGGAATTCATCACCCCCGGCACGAGCGATGACATCGTCAAGCTTTGGGTCAACCCCACATCCTTGGGCGGTGCAGAGGATGGCAGCCCGGATATTGTCATCAACACGGGCGCGGATGCCAGCAGCACAACAGGTACGGGACGGCTTTATTTCAGCGGCGGCGTGGTTCTCAATCTGGATGAACTGCGCATGGGAACCACTTGGGCGGATGTGACGCCGACCACCGGGCCGGTCATCGGTGAAAAACTCGGCTTCACCACCCAGCCCGCAAATGCGCAGGTCAACACCACCATGAATCCGGTCGTCGTGCAGGTTCAAAATGCGAGCGGCGCCGCGGCGGCATCGAACGGCGTGCCCGTCACTCTTGCGCTGACCAGCGGCAGCGGTGTGTTGAGTGGTACGCTCACCCAGAACACCGACGCCACCGGCAAGGCGACGTTCAGCAACCTGAGCATGGACACCATCGGCACGGGCAAACAATTGACCGCTACGGCCTCTGGCATCGGCGCGGGGCTGGCATCGGCTGCAAGCGCAAGTTTCTCGATCACTGCGGAACCAACCGTGAGTGGTCTCGTGATCACACAATCCGTGATGGTTTCATCTGGTTTCAAGGTGGCGGGCGTGACGGAACAACCCGGCGTGTTCACCCAGATTCTTGGCTCAAGCGATGTGGGCCGCGAGCAGACCAATTGGATGATTGTGTCCTATCAAAACGCCGGAGCATCTGGCGAAGTCTCTTTCACCAATCCTGTTTCACCGGCACTGCCGAACGTGTTTTATCGCCTGCGTACGGGCAACAACGTCACCAAACTCGAGCCGCCGTCCATCGGCACACCGCCGCACAGTCAGATTGTTTCGCCCGGCACGACGGCCACGTTCACCGTTTCCGGGGTCGGGCCGCAGTTGCAATATCTCTGGTACTTCAACGGCAATCCCATTCCCGGCGCGACGACCAGTTCGCTCGTCATTCCCAACGCACAGGCCGGCAACGTTGGAAATTATCACGTCGTCGTCGCAAACCCGGCGGGCACCGTCACCAGCGCGATCGCAACACTTGGTGTCGGCAATGTTCAGCCGAACATCACCACCGAACCTCAGAATCAAACCGTGAATGCGGGTGGCACGGCCATCTTCGCCGTCAGCGCCACGGGCACATCGCCTCTGAGCTACCAATGGTACGCGAACACGAACAGCGCCATCGCCGATGCCACAAATGCGTCTCTTACAGTCACGGGTGTGACCACCAATGACAACGGGAAAAAATATCGGGTGATCGTTTCCAATAATTTCGGGTCGGACACGAGCGCGGATGCCACGCTCACGGTGAATCCGGTTCCGACTGATCTGCCCTCAACCAACCTGGTCGGCTGGGCTGCGTATGCCGGAGTCACCGGCGGCACAGGCGGCACGGAAACCACTGTGAACACTTACGCCGCGTTGCGTGCCGCGTGTCGCGCAGCAGGGCCGATCATCATTTACGTGGATGGGATTTTGGTGCCGAACGAGGATTACTGTTACATCGAAGGCTACGACAAAACCATCGTGGGTGTTGGCACAAATTCAGGGCTGGCGGGACGCGGTTTCCGTGTCGGCGGGACGAACATCATCCTCGCGAACATGACGTTCAGTTCCACAAACTCGAATGCCGACGGCATAACGATTGACAACAGCAGCCACGGCACGGGCCGCAACGTCTGGGTGGATCATTGCACATTCTACGATTGTTCGGACGGTTCGGTGGATGTCACAAAAGGCGCGGATTATGTGACGGTTTCCTGGTGCAAATTCCATTACGCACCGATCCCGACAGGCCAGGTGAATCACGAGTTCGTCAACCTCATCGGTTCGAGCGACACGGACAATCCTGGCGGCGTTCAATACCACGTCACGTTCCATCACAACTGGTATGGCTCGTATTGCCGCGAACGGATGCCATCGGTGCGCTTCGGGCGCGTCCACGTGTTCAACAACTACTACGATTGCTTCGACAACAACTACTGCGTGCGCACGCGGCTGGATGCCGAGGTGTTGGTCGAGAACAATTACTTTCTCGGCGTGCAAAATCCGTGGGAGCGATTCGTCACGGGCACCCCCGGCAATTTCCCGGGCAAACTCATGGCATCGGGCAACATCACAAACAACTGCACATTTGTGAACGGCTGGACCGGCGGCGCGATTGTCATCCCCGGCAACGACACCCTTGGCTCGGAACTCAATCCTCCGCTCTACACCTACACGTTGACACCCGCCAGCGATGTTCCCTACTACGTGCAGACCTACGCGGGACACGGAAAATATCCCTACGTTCCATGATTTGATTTCGGGCGGGTTGGGGTTGCGCGGGGCGGACGTTGTCCGCCCCGTGTTATTTGGCGCACGGTGCAAGAACGGCATCGCTCATGCCGTGGATGATTTTTTTGTCCGCCGGACAAATCGTGGCGAGCACACCGCCAAGTTGTGGACGTGCCGCGTCACCGTCACCGGCGACAAAATAATACGGGCAAAGTCGCGTCCGCCCTTTCATTGGAACAGCGGTGTTGTTCTGAAAATCAAACCATTCTGTCTCCACCAACGCGGGCTTGTGGAATCGTTGCAGCACGCGTGGCGATTCATTGAAATGATTCAGCGCGTCGTCCACCGCACGCGACCAGTCCTCATGTGAAAGATCGCTGCCAAGAAAAACACCGCGCGCGCCCCAGGCGTGATGCGAGAAGCCGGACACCTTGACGATCAGTTCGCGCTCCTTTTGCGACAGCGCTTTTAGCTGCTGCCAGTCGGTCAGATCCAATCCGGGAACCGCCCCGTGCGGCGGCAGGGGTGACGGGTCAATGACCCAGGTGTAAGGCACGAGCTTGAGCAGGCGGCTGAAAAAACCCTCGCCAAGTTCCTGTCGCCAGAACCCGCGAAGATTCCGGTTCCAGAGCAACGCGAACAACATTTTCTCCTCGAACACGGGCTTTGGCGGTGGCGTGAGCCGGATTTTCTTCTCCGCGGCGAGTTCAAAAATTTTTCCGGCATTGGACACGTTCGCCAGATCGAACAATTCAAAAAAACGGTAGGCGGCATCTCCCTCCGCAAAATCATCAAATCTGGAATCCTGCACTTTGAACCTTGAAGCTCCAAGTTGCGCTGCGATCCATTCCATCTCGGGCCGGTAGGTCGCCGCCTCCTCGGAAACGACAACGTGAACCTGCTTCGCGTCGCCGAAGATGGACTCAAATCCGCGCAGCATTCCATCCGCGCCACCCAGGATGGATGTCTGGTCACCGGCCACCGGCTGCTGACTGTATGTTCTCCCCAGCCAGGCTGTAAGTCCGATACCGCCTGGCACAGAATCCAGTTCGGTGATGCTCAAGCCGTTTTCCGTGATGAGCAGGTCGGGGCGGATGACGCGCGGCATGTCATTCTTGAAAGCAGGCGAGCGTTGCAACGCGATCAGGTCGGCGGGTTTTCCGAGATCGAGCCAGCGCGCGATCCATTCGGGCTGCCTGCCTTCAACGCTTTTGCGATAGAGCAGGTTCACTGCGCGATAAAACTGGAGCAGCACCCGTCCGAGCGATTCGATTTCGTTCGCGATCCCGGGAGGAAGCTCCAAAGGCGCGGTGGCGACGCGCCAGTTGTGTCCCGCAAACAATCCACCAGGCGGAAGCTGCCCGCGCACAAAACGGGCGCGACCGGCTGCGGCAGATGATTCATTGGCGGCTGTGGTTTGCACCGGGCTGCACAGTAGAAGAAACCTCCGGTGTGGTCAAAAGTGTTTCCGATCTGTCCAGAAAAAAGCCAGCACTCCGGAATTCCCCGGTGGTTTTCAATGAGTTGTGATGTCTGTCGGGGGAAGCTTCTGCTGGCATTGAATCTGCCATTTTCTGCCGCAACACCGCCGCATGTCTGCGGCACTAAAGGAGAACAAATGAAGAAAGTCATCGCAACCATTGCAGCCAGCCTGCTCACACTCACACTCGTCACCGCCGGCCAGCCCAACGCCGCCGATCAGAAATGGCTCGAAGTCGTAGGCAAGAAAGTCACTGCCGGAGAAGCCCAGGTTTCAACACCGAGCGAAACACGCGTCGAACTCGCAAAACAATGGGCGGGTCAGAACGGCTATTCCGTGGACGTGGCCAAGAAGGAAAGCAATTTCCAGATCACGTTCAGCAAACAGGTCGCCTCGAAATAATCATTTCTCGCCGCGACAATCGCGGCTTCATAACTGGAAAACGGCAACGGGCGGGTTCGCTTAAGTGCGAATCTGCCCGTTTCCAATTCCGAGCCACTTGTAGCTGGTCAACTCCTCCAGTCCCATAGGGCCGCGCGCCCCGATCTTGTCGGTGCTGATTCCAATCTCCGCGCCCATGCCGAACTCGCCGCCGTCTGTGAAGCGCGTGCTCGCGTTCCAATACACCGTCGCTGAATCCACTTCGGCAAGGAATTGTTTGGCGCGCGATTCGTTTCTCGTCACGATGCTGTCCGAATGCGCCGAGCCGTAGAAATTGATGTGGTCAATCGCCGCTTTCACGCCATCCACCACGCGAACGTTCAGGATGTAATCGTTGTATTCGGTGAACCAGTCCTGTTCATGCACAGGCTTGAGCGCGGAATGCGGAGCGCGGAGTGCGGAATTCAAAATGCCCAGCGATTGTTCATCGCAACGCAACTCGACATGCTTTTCGCTCAAGCGCACGCCAACCATGGGAAGAAATTTGTCGGCGACACTTTTGTCCACGAGCAATGTTTCCATCGCGTTGCAAACGGCGGGGCGTTGTACTTTTGCGTTCATCGCGATTTCTTCCGCCATTTTCAAATCCGCTTCCGCATCCACATAGACGTGGCAGACGCCCTTGTAGTGTTTGATGACCGGCACCTTGCTGCACTCGGCCACGGCACGGATGAGCCCCTCGCCACCGCGCGGCATACAGAGGTCAACGTATTGCGTGAGCGAGAGCAAAACAGGGATCGCCTCGCGGTCGGCCACGGGCACAACCTGAATCGCATGTTCAGGAAAACCTGGCAACGCTCCCCTGCCCGCTTCGATCATCGTCTTCGCAATGATCTGGTTTGAATTCAGCGCTTCCTTGCCACCGCGCAGAATCGTTGCATTGCCGGACTTGAAGCAAAGGCTCGCCGCATCCGCTGTTACGTTTGGACGTGATTCGTAGATGATGACAACAACACCGATGGGCGTGGAAATTTTTTGGAGTTTCAACCCATTGGGCCGCGTGCGTTCATCCAAAATTTTCCCGACGGGATCAGGCAATGCAGCCACCTCACGCAATCCCTTCGCCATCGTAGCGATACGCTTGTCGTCCAGTTTGAGGCGATCAAGCATCGCGGCGGACAGGCCCATCTTTGTGCCAACTTCCATGTCGAGTGCGTTGGCCTGCTTGAGAGCGGCGGCGTTTTTCTCCAGCGCATCAGCCATGGCCAGCAGGCAGGAATTCTTCTGCGCTGTCGTCAGCTTGGCGAGTTCACGCGACGCCGCCCTGGCCTGTTTCGCCAGTTGCGTCATCTGTTCCGTCAAATTCATGCCTGCAAGTTAAGCCAAACGGGGGTTCTGGAAACAGCAAAACTTGTTGAACATTCAGGCTTGCGACAGGGGATTGAAAGAGATTCGCTCTTGCCGCAGCAAAAAACTAAACAGGCTATGATCGTTAGCATGTGGATGACGAGGGATGTGGTGACCATCAGATCGGACGCTCCCGTGGCCGAGGCGGCGGCGTTGATGGCGCGCAGCCACATCCGCCGGCTCATCGTTGTGGATCGCAAGCGCGAAACCGAACGGATCGTCGGCATCATCTCCGCCACCGACATTCTTCATGCGTTTCCTGCGGATGTGAACCCATTTGCCGTTGAAGCACCGGATTTGCGGCAGGCCCCGCTCACCGTGCGCGAAATGATGAAAGGCGGGATTCAAGCCACCGCACCCGACACACCCATCGAAGAAGCGGCGGCGGTGATGCGTGAAAACAAGATCGGTGCGCTGCCCGTGCTGAGAAAGGGTCAGCTTGCGGGCATCATCACAGAGTCGGACATTTTTCGCGCATTCGTCAGCTTGTTTTCAATCGAAGGCCGCGGAGCACGGATCACGTTCGACGTGTCACAAGGCGAGGACATGTTCGGCCTGATGGCGAAACTTGCACCGCGCCACGGTGTCCGCGTCGTCAGCATGTTGGCCGCACAGCAGGAAAGCCAGCCGGTCTGCGTCGTGCGCGTGGTCGGTGACAAGGTGGATTCGTTGCTCGATGAACTCTGGAGTTCAGGTCATCCCGTCCTGAACGTGCTGCGCTTTCCCATTGCGCCACAGAAACAATGAGCGCGCTGCGTCGCGAAGTTTGACCCTGCGCCGTTTTTCCCACAAACTCCGCGCATGGCAAACACGTTCGGCCAATTGTTCCGCATCACAACCTGGGGTGAATCGCACGGCGGCGGCGTGGGCGTCGTCGTGGACGGCTGCCCGCCACGCCTGAAACTTTCCGAGGCCGATATTCAGCCCGATCTGGATCGCCGTCGTCCCGGCCAGTCCAGCATCGTCACGCCACGCAAGGAATCCGACACGATCCAAATCCTCTCTGGCGTCTTCGAGGGCAAAACGCTCGGCACACCCATCAGCATGATGGTGAAGAACACCGACGCGCGCTCCGAAGCCTACACCGAAATGGCCACCAAGTTCCGCCCCTCGCACGCGGACTACACCTACCTGGCCAAGTTTGGCATCCGCGCGTGGCCCGGCGGCGGACGCACCAGCGCACGCGAAACCATCG
Source organism: uncultured Bifidobacterium sp. (assembly GCA_964520235.1). Classification (GTDB taxonomy): domain Bacteria; phylum Verrucomicrobiota; class Verrucomicrobiia; order Limisphaerales; family JADLHS01; genus JADLHS01. The sequence goes on from CAZFNB010000045.1 coordinate 8,390, forward strand.
GGCGCGTCGCAGCAGGCGCGATTGCCAAAAAAATTCTGCGCGAGCAATTCGGCGTGGAAGTGCTGGCCTACGTAAAGCAGGTCAAGGACATTATTGCCGACGTTACGCCTGACAAAGTGAAATTCAAAGATGTCGAATCGAACATCGTTCGTTGTCCAGACTCGGCAGCAGCCAGGAAAATGATTTCACTCATCGAACGCGTCCGCAGCCAGGGCGACAGCGTGGGTGGAATCGTCGAAGGCATTGCGCGCGGCGTGCCGCCCGGCTGGGGCGAGCCCGTGTTCGACCGCCTCGAAGCCGATCTGGGCAAAGCGATGTTAAGTTTGCCCGCAACCAAGGCGTTT
>CAZFNB010000046.1:0-8698 GCA_964520235.1 uncultured Bifidobacterium sp.
CGAAGAAGATCGCGCTCGCCTGGGCCAAGGGCATCGGCGGCACGCGCGCCGGCGTGATCGAAACGAATTTCAAGGAAGAGACCGAGACGGATTTGTTCGGCGAGCAGACCGTGCTTTGCGGTGGCGCAAGCGCGCTGGTGCAGGCGGGTTTTGAAACACTCGTCGAAGCGGGTTATTCGCCCGAGATGGCTTACTTCGAGTGCTTGCACGAGTTGAAGCTCATCGTGGATTTGATGAACGAGGCGGGCATCAGCGGGATGCGCTTCTCTGTTTCTGAGACGGCCAAGTGGGGCGACATCAGCGTCGGGCCGAAGATCATTGACGCCAGCGTGAAGAAGCGCATGAAGGCTGCGTTGAAGGACATCCAGACCGGCAAGTTCGCGCGCGAGTGGGTGAAGGAATACAAGGGCGGTTACAAGCGTTACAATGCGCTGCTCAAGAAGGGTGAGAACCATCCCATCGAAAAAACGGGTGCGAAGCTGCGTGCGATGATGCCTTGGATGAAGAAGCGTTCCATCAAAGGCGCGCAGGCCGCGTATTGATCGAAAGTTTTTCCAACCACGCCGCTGGAGGAATCCGGCGGCGTTTTGTTTTTTCTGGCGTTAGCCCGGCGAAGAGTCATCACATGATTGCGCCGCCGGGAGGGTTCGCGTAGTCTCGGTGCGTGACATCCTCGGGTTGCAAATCTTTCGGACTGGCGCTGGTGTTCGCCGCCGCGTTGTGCGGCTGCACGGACTCGAGTCGCACACAGTTCGACGAGGAGAAGGAGGCACATTTCGTTCTGGGCCGCAGCCGGGTGAACGCGCTGGATTATCGCGGGGCCATCGAGTCTTTTGGCGAGGCGCTCGAAGCCAACCCGCGTTCCGCCGCCGCACATTTTGAACTGGGCGTGCTGTATGCCGAACGCGAATCCGATCCCGCCGCCGCGATTTATCATTACCAGCAATATCTCAGGTTGCGTCCGGGCGCGCCAAACGCAGAGATGATCCGCGATCACATCATGCGGTTGAAGACCGATCTGGCGCGGACGCTGGCGCCGGTGACGCCGCCGGAGGAAATGCAGAAGCGGATGGACGAACTGGCGCAGGACAATCAGCGGTTGCGGGATGAAGTCGAGCGATACAAAAGTTTCGTCAATGCACGTGCTGTCGTCACAAACCAGCCACCAGCCCAGGCCCAGGCACGCAACGGGCCTGCTGCTGTCGGGGGCGCATCTGGCGGTGCCAGCCCGGGCCGGACGGCGGCGCCGCCGTCACGCACCCCGCGTCCTGTGGCGGTGGCAAGAACTCATCTGGTTCGTTCAGGGGAAACACCTTCGTCCATCGCGCGCCGATACAATCTCAAGCTGGAAAAACTGCTCGCGGCAAATCCCGGATTGAACGCCCGGCGCATGAAGATCGGGCAGTCGTTGAACGTTCCGCTGCCGTGACTGGCTGAAACATGATGCCGCGCATCGTTTTTCTGTTGATCGTCGGTTTCTGGCTCACCATGAACATTCTGCTCTGGCGCGCGGAGTTCGGTGGACGCGACGGTCAGGGCCAGCCCGTTCCGACGCGCATAGTCTGGAAAAAAATTCTCACTGCGCCCGACACATCCTCGCTCACGATCCTCAAGGGCGGCGAGCGCGTGGGGTTTTGTCACTGGATGACGAGCGTGGGCGAGGAGTTTTCCAAAATGGAGGAAGCGCCGCCCGAGGGGATGATCGGACAGGCCGGTCAATACAAAATCGTTTTTGAGGGCACGGTGAACATCCCGGAATGGCAGGCGCGCGTAAGGTTTGAGACGGTGCTGGTACTAGGGCCCGACGGTGCGTGGCGCGAAATGAGCCTGCGGCTCACTGCGCGTCCCCAGATGATCGAGTTCATCGCAAACGCGGCGGAGCGGAATTTGCGCGTCCGGGGCACGGACGGGGAAATGTCCTTCGACCGGACGATGCGGCTTGCGGATCTGCAAAATCCCGAGGCGTTGTTAAATGAGTTTGGCGGGGCCACGCCGCTGGGGTTGTTGCAGGGCTTCACATTTCCTCCGGTGATTGCCGGCGGGAAGGGGCCGGATGTGGGGCTGAATTGGGATTCACGCGAGACAACATTGAAGATCGGTCACGAACCCGTGCGGGTTTACAAACTACAGACGCGGATACTCGACCGGTACAACGTGACGATCCATGCCAGTCGCGTGGGGGAAATTCTCCGGGCCGAGCTGCCGGGCGGAATCCTGCTGGTGCATGATTCGTTGTTGAACCTGTAAACGTCGCATGATTGAACTTGTTCAACTCGTCAAAAGATTCGGCGACGTGGTGGCGGTCAACGGCGTGAGCCTGACGATCAAACGCGGTGAATTTTTCGCCCTGCTGGGTCCGAACGCGGCGGGCAAGACGACGACGCTGAAGATTCTTGCCGGCCTGATGAAACCCGGCGGCGGTTCGGCGCGCGTTTGCGGTTTTGATCTCCAAACGCATCCCCTTGAAGCGCGGGCGCGCATGGCGTACGTGCCGGATTTTCCCTTCCTCTATGAAAAACTCACGCCGTGGGAGTTCATGCGGTTCACCGGACAACTGTTCCGGATGGAGGACGCGCGGATCGAGGCAAATGCCCGTGCGTTGATCGCGCGATTGAATCTGGAGAGTTATCTGGGCAAGGCGATCGAAGGATTGTCTCACGGCACGCGCCAGCGGGTGGCGATTGCATCCGCGTTGTTGCACGACCCGGAGGTGTTCGTGATTGACGAACCGATGGTGGGCCTGGATCCACAGCACGCGCGCGTGTTGAAAGACCTTCTCAAGGAGCGTTCCCTGGCTGGAATGACCGTGCTGGTCTCGACGCATCAACTGAGTGTGGCCGAGGAAATGGCAGATCGCATCGGTATCATGCACGGCGGACGGCTTGTGGCCGTAGGGACGCGAGATGAATTGCGCCGGCAAAGCGGGAGGGATGGCGCGTTGGAGGATGTTTTCCTTGCGTTGACAACCGAGGAGAAGGACGCGAGCACGGCACAACAGAACAACTCAACGGATTCTTGAACACAATCCCGGGCTTGATGTCTGAACACTGAGCCTCTTGTGAAAACCTTGATGAGAAACGGGTTTGCGAGCCGTCAGGTCGAGCGGCTGTGATCAACAGAAGGCGGATTGGAACAAAAATTGTCGTTCAAGCGTCATTCTTTTGCCGGGTGCTGCGGGGCTAAGACGTTGATTGTATGCTTGGTTGCGACCCAAAAAAACAGGAACAATTGTTTGACACCCTTGGGGTCAAACCGTAAAACTCTGAACATACGAAGTTCCTGGGCAGAAAAAATCATATAATCCTATGAAAAGAATAGTGGCCTCCGTCGGCGTGGTTGCACTCGGCACTTCCTTTGTTCAAGCGGTGGAATCCGGCGCCTTGACCGAAATGCAAACCACCAAACCATGGAGCGTCTCTGCGTCGCTTCGTGGTTTTTATGACGACAACATCAACGCCGAGTCGTCGGACAAGAACTGCTCATCCGGTTTTGAGGTCAGTCCCTCGTTGTTTTATGGGCGTGCCGGCGAGCAGACGTCACTGAATTTCAGCTACACATTCTCTGGCAAATATTATGAGAGAGCGCGGGAAGGCAGTGTGGATCATTGGGACAACTCGCACATTGTGGGTGCGACGCTGTCGCATGCTTTTACACCGCGCACAAGTGTCAGAGTCAGTGACTCGTTTGTCATCGGGCAGGAGCCGGACATTTTGAGAGCCGGCAACAGCTTCGATACATTTGAAACCATATCGGGCGACAACCTTCGCAATTATGCCTCGGTGGCCTTGAACATTCAGGTGACTGAGTTGCTTGGGTTCGAGGTGGGCTACGACAATACGATTTTTGATTACGACGCTGACGAACTATCCGCCTTGCTGGATCGGATGGACAACGCGTTTCATCTCGACAGCCGCTGGCGTTTGAGTCAACAGACCACGGGCATCTTCGGTTATCGCTACAGTCAGGCTGATTATACTGGCGATGCGGATTTGGATCTTCTGGGCACATTCCAGAGTGAAGATCGCAACAGCCGTAGTCATTATATCTATGGCGGACTTGAGCATGAGTTCACACCTGACCTCTCGGGGAGCATCAAAGCAGGAGCGATCCTTACAGACTATTACAACGACGACAGCCCCAATGCGTCCTCTGCCGAATGGGATCCCTATGTTTCGGCGGGTTTGAATTGGACCATGCGTCCGGGTACTTCGTTGGGAGTTGGTGTCAACGTGGACAATAGCGCTGCAAATTCTGGTGTTTCCGGAGGAGAGCTTGTTCGAGATACGCAGACGACCGTTTTGTATGCGAAACTGGCTCATCAGATTCTCGCGCAGTTGTTCTCCGATTTTTCTGCGACGTGGCAGCATGCTGTTTACAACGGTGGCGGCACGGGGACGGATGGCAAGGGCGTTGATTACCTTCTTTTGAGTGCAAACCTTCAATACCGCTTTAACCGGAATTTTTCAACGAGCCTCGGATACAGCTTTGACAATGTAACTGATAGCCGGGCAGAGGGTATTGATTATAGCCGCAATCGTATTTATTTCGGTGTCACGGCAACATATTGACCAAAGCATTTAGCAGAAAACCGGACGGGGGCCGGGTTTGAACACGGCCCCCTTTTATTTTGAACTATGGATCCGCTGAAATCACCGGCACAACAAGAAACCAGGCTTCACTTCCTCGATTATTGGCGGATCATCCGCATCCGCAAGACGGTCATTCTCGCGGTCTTTCTGCTGGTTGTAATCACGGCCACGCTCGTCACGTTCATCCTTCCTGAATCCTTTTCCAGCACCACCCGCATCATGGTGAACAGGGATTCAACCGACATCTCGGGCCTGAACGAGCAAGCCCGGATGCAGGGCTACGATCCTTACTTCATTCAGACCGAGTTCGAGGTCATCCAATCCGAGGTGGTGTTGAGCAACGTCATCAACACGCTTGACCTCAACAATGACTGGGGGAAGCGATTTAATGCCGGCGGACAACCTTTCCGGACGCCTGAAACGATGCGGATGATTCGCGGCCTCCTCAGCCTTCGCCCCGTGCGCAACACCACCATCATTGACATCACGGTTTTCCATCAAGAGCCGAAGGAAGCAGCAAGACTGGCCGACCACATCGCCGAGGCCTACAGACAATATCGTCTGGACAACGGACAGCAACTGGCTTTGGGTGGCATCAAGGCGCTTGAACTCAAATTCAAGCAGCAATCCGAAGAGTTGGAAAAAGAGCAGGCCAAGCTTGATGAATTGCGTGACAAACTGAAAATATCCGATGCGGATCTGGCTTCCATCGGCGCAGGGATGTCCCCTGAAACGGAGGAATATCGCTCTGCCAAAAAGCTCCTCTTTGAAAACAAGACGCGTTATGACGGGGCATTTACTGAATATACAAGCCTGACCAACCGCACGACCGAGGAGTTGCGTGCGATTTTGCCTCGAATGCAGCAGGACAGCGAGTTGACGGCGCTTGTTTCCGAGCTAAACATGGCAGACCAGCGCGCCGACGCCTTGTCCAGAACGCTCGGTGAAAGCCATCCCGATGTTGAGAAGATCAAAGCGCAGCAGAAACTTCTCAACCAGAAGATTGACGAACAGGTTAAAGCCATCATGTTTGCGCTTGAAACGAAGTTGAAGACCACCGCCGCCCAGTTGGCCAGCGCATCCAAGATTGTCGAGGAGGCCAGTGTGAACGATCTTCGTAAAGCGAGAGAGAGCCAGCCTTACTTCCTTCAAAAGCGGCGCGTGGAACAGGTCAAGGAATTCCAGGCAGCGTTGCAGCGCAAACTTGATTACGAGAACATCCAGGTCGCACTTCCAAAAAATTCCCAGGTTGTCATTCTTGAAAAGGCCCAACCTGGCGTCAAACCCGTCCGTCCCAACAAGACTTTGAACATCATCGCCGGTGTCGTGATCGGTCTTATTGTGGGTGTCGGTCTCGCGTTCTTCATCGAATACCTCGACACCAGTGTTAAGACGATTGACGATGTTGAGCGGGCACTTCAGTCTCCGGTTCTCGGAGTCATTCCGCAAAATGTCGGTTATCTGATTGAGGAAGGCGTTGAAAGTCCTCACGCCGAGGCTTACCGCGTTCTTCGCACCAATCTGCTCTTTGCGCGGAAGGATGACAAACTCAACACTGCTGCCGTTGTCAGCGCTGGTGCGGGCGAAGGTAAATCCACCACCGTTCTCAACCTCGCCACGGTATTCGCCCAAAGCGGACAACGTGTCCTTGTGGTGGACTCCGACCTGCGCCGTCCCACGCTTCACAAGTTGCTGCACCTTTCGAACAACCTGGGTTTGACCGACTACCTCCTGAAACAAAAGACACTGGAGGAAGTCATCCAGACCACCGCCGTTCCCACGCTGCATTTCATGGCCAGTGGCAAGCTGCCCAGCAGTTCGCTCGGCATCCTCAGTTCCATGCAGATGAAGGACCTCATCGGCGAACTCAAGATGCGCTACGACTTCGTCTTCTTCGACTCGCCTCCAATCATGGGTGTGAGTGACGCCTCCATTCTCGCCAGCGAGGTGGATTTGACCATTCAAGTCATCCAGTACCGCCGCTATCCGCAGCCGATGAACATCCGCGCCAAGCAACTCATCGAGAAAGTCGGGGGCAACCTTGTCGGCATCGTCCTCAACAACATCAACATGTCCCAGGACGAAAGCTATTATTACTACAGCGGCTACTACCATGACTATTACGCCAAGAGCGAGGAAGCCATGGAGACGCCTGAAGAAGGCAAGGTCGCAAACGACAAGCCCAAGACCGAAATCAAACAGAAGTACTAGATTTGAACCCCGGGATGCCACGGAATGTCAGAATGAAAGAACGGATGAAGACCATTGCTCAGTTGATTGCCGTAATATGCCTCAGCCTGTGGGTGACAGGTTGTGGAACGACTTATGAACAGGATCCCGTGTTCACCGACGGGGTCGGAACGCCCTCGGCAGCAGGCGGCTTGACGACCGTCGCAGACTTGAACCGATTTGGCCCCGGCGACCTCGTTGTTGTCCGGTTCTCTGAACTCCCGTCTGAACAGCAGATGCAGCCGCACGAAGAACGCATCAAGGACGACGGCACAATCACACTGCCTTACATCGGGGCCGTCAAAGCTCTCGGCAAAACCCCCGGCGAGTTACAGAAGGAGATTCAAGTAGCCTATGTCCCGAAATACTTCAAGCGCCTCACCGTCACCGTCCAGCCGTTCGAGCAATTCTATTATGTCAGCGGTCAGGTCAAAGGCGGCGGCAAAATCATTTACACGGGCGACATCACCGTGACCAAGGCAATTGCGGGCGCTGGCGGTTTCTCGGATTTTGCAGACCAGAAAAAAGTCCGTCTGACACGATCCGACAAGACGGTGCTGATCATCAATTGCAAGAAGATCGAGCAGGATCCCACACAGGATGTTTCTGTTCTGCCGGGTGACCAGATTTACGTTCCGATTCGTTACTGGTGAGCGAGGTGCTTGATGCTGCAATTAAGGATTCTTTCAGGCAGACAGGCGGGCGCGGTTTTCAATGCCCGCCGTTTTCCTGTACGCATCGGGCGCGCGGCTGAAAATGATCTGCGGCTTGAAGACGACGGGGTGTGGGACAGGCATTGCGAAATCACACTGGACACGAAAGACGGATTTCTAATCGCAACAGGAAGCGGAGCGTTGCTGGATGTGAATTCGGAGACGGTTCAGAAGGCGCGTCTTTGCAATGGCGACATTCTTGCCGCCGGCTCTGCGAAATTTGCCGTTGGCCTGGCCGAAACCCGCCAACAAAGTCTCGCGCTGCGCGAGGCATTCGTCTGGACGATGGTTCTTTGTGTGACGGTTGCTGAGATTGCGCTTGTTTACTGGCTGATTCAGTGACGGAAATGCGGTATGCTGGTGCGTAATTGACTAAGCCGTGCTCTTTGCTGGACTTGATTTGAACCCGCGAGCATGAAGGCTTGTCAGTTAAAATAACCCATGAAAACGATGGCTCGAATGTTTGGCGTGCTTGCCATCGCGATGTGTTTGGCTGGCTGCTCGGCTTCTCGGCATCAGCACATATTCGATCCGGTTCCAGTTGAAGGTTTGTCATCGGGTGGTTCTCTCACAAATGCCAGTAAGTGCAGGCTCGCCATCGGCGACATGGTGGTCTTCAAGATTCAAGGATCAAAACCTGAGAACTCCATACCACCCATCGAAGAGCACATCAATGAAGATGGCAATATCAACTTGCCACGCCTCGGACCAATCAAAGCAGCCGGCAAAATACCGGGCGAATTGCTGGAAGAAATAAGGGCCGTGTACGCTCGACATGGGTATTCCGTGCCTCCGGGAAAGCCCGTGCAGCCGTTCGAGCAGGCGTTTTTTGTGAGTGGTCAGGTCAGGGCTACAGGGCGCATTCCATACACTGGTGAAATCACAGTGACCAAGGCGATCCAGATTGCCGGCGGTTTTACCGACTTGGCCGACCAGAGAAAAGTCCGCCTGACGCGCGCCGATCAGACCGCGCAGATCATCAACTTCAAAAATATTGAGAAAGACCCGTCGTTGGACGTGGCTGTTTTTCCTGGAGACCAGATATTCGTGCCAAATAGTAAGCCTTCAAGATTGTGGAGAACGCGTTTTGAATAACGCTTACCGCAGGAGAAGCAGCAGTCTCAATGTCTGAAGTGCCTCACGCCTGTGAATGCCATTGCCATCCCC
>CAZFNB010000047.1:0-8698 GCA_964520235.1 uncultured Bifidobacterium sp.
ATTAACCCGGCTTGCAACGAGAAACAATCCCGCACGCATCGTTTGTCTTTTTTTCCGAATGCCGGTTGTGTAACTTGGAAGTCACATGCCGCTTCCGATTGTCAGCGTCGCTCAAATGCGGGACTGGGAAAATGCCACGTGGGCCTCGGGCCAGACGGAGGCGGAGGTCATTCAGCGTGTCGGCAGAAAGGTCGCCGACGTGGCGCGGCGCCTCACCCGCACCGATGATTTCATCCTGCTCCTCGCCGGCAAAGGCCGCAACGGCGAGGATGTACGCGCCGTGCGACACCTGCTTGCCGCCCGCCGCGTGGAACTCATCCACGTAGATTCGCCCGCCGAGGAATTTCCACGACTCGAAGACGCGCTGACGCGCAAGCCTGTGTTGATCGTGGACGGCTTGTTCGGGATCGGCCTGAACCGACCGCTCGACGCAGCGTGGATCAAATTCGTCTCCCGCATCAACGAGGCTCGGACGACCGTTCTTTCAGTGGACGTGCCCAGCGGTTTGAACGCGGACACCGGCGAACCGTGGGGCGCTGCAATCGAGGCCACGGTGACACTGACCGTCGGCGCTCCGAAGCAAGGACTCGTGAAACACACTGCGTGGCCTTATGTCGGCAGGCTGGAAGTCACCGGCGACGTTGGCTTGATTCCATGTCCGGTGACGGATTCGGAACTGCGCTGGATTGTGCCGGAAGATTTCACCGGGTTTCCACCCGCTCGCGCGGCTTCGGGGCACAAGGGAACGTTCGGGCATGTGGCGATCGTCGCGGGCAGTCTGGGATTTCACGGCGCAGCGGTGCTTGCGGCGCGAGGAGCACAACGGGCGCAACCGGGTCTGATTTCACTGTTCACGCATGAGCATTCCTACCTTGCCATCGCGTCGCAGTTGCAGGCGGTGATGGTGAAACTCTGGGAGGCTGGACAGAAACTACCGGAGAATTTCAGCTCCTACCTGATCGGCCCGGGATTGTCAGCGCCGGGGCTGCCGGAGGATTGGAAACTTTTCACGCGCCGGTTGTGGCGGGATTCATTGTTGCCTGTGGTGCTGGATGCAGGCGCATTGGAATGGATTTCACAGGAAAACCTGGCAAAGACCGGCATCCGCGTCATCACACCGCATCCCGGCGAAGCCGCGCGCTTGCGCCGCAGCACACCGCAGGCGATTCAAGCCAACCGCCCGCAAGCCGTGCGTGAACTTTCACGGCAACACGGCCATTGCTGGGTCGTGCTCAAAGGACATCAGACGCTCATTGGTCGAAGCACGGGAGAAATATACGTGAACGGCTCGGGTAATCCCCTTCTCGGTCAGGGCGGCAGCGGTGATGTGCTCGCGGGATTCATCGCGGGTCTTTTTGCACAACCTCATTCGCAATTGGACGCGGCCAAGACGCTTTGTTACGCCGTCTGGCAACACGGCGCCACAGCGGATGCATTGTCGGCCGGCAGAAAAAACTGGATCATCGAGGACCTCGCAACAGAAATCGGCAACGCGACGTGATCCATGAAACCGTTGCCTCCACCGGACGGTCATCGCTTCAACGCCGCCGTCGGCTGGCTCGAACTCGGCAATCGCCACGAAGCACGCGCGGAATTGGAATCCATCACAACGGAGAACCAGCGGCATCCGGTCGTGCTGGAATTACGCTGGTCGTTGTGCGTCGAGGAAAAAGACTGGAGCACCGGGTTACGGATCGCCAAAGAACTTGTTGAAGTCTCAACTGACGATGCCGTCGGCTGGCTGCATTACGCCTACGCACTGCGACGCGTCAACAACGGCGGAGTGGAGCAAGCCTGGAATTTTTTGCGGCCTGTCGCGGAAAAATTCCCTGACGAACCGGTCATCGCCTTCAACCTCGCCTGTTACGCCTGTCAATTGAACCGGCTTGACGACGCACGCCATTGGTTCAAACGCGCGTGCGAGATCGGCGGTGAAAAAAGCATCAAAGCGATGGCCCTGGCGGATGACGACTTGAAGGTATTGTGGCCTGAGATTCAAGCCCCGGAATGACCACCGTGATTCCAGTTCTCGATCTGGGAAACATTTCCATCCGGCGCGAAAGCACGCGCATTCTTCACAACGTTTCGTGGCGTGTCCATCACGGGGAACATTGGGTGATCCTCGGCGCAAACGGTTCGGGAAAAACCTCCCTGTTGAGCGCGCTTGCCGGATATTTGATGCCGTCGCGGGGTGAAATTCTTTTGCTGGGCCGGCGTTACGGTGAGTTCGACTGGCGTGATTTGCGGAAACAGATCGGCATCGTCAGTTCGAGTGTGCGGCAGATGATGGCGGAAGATGAGCCCTCGCTGGAAACCGTAATCAGCGGCAAACACGCAATGATTGATCTTTGGAGGCGTGTGTCGAAAAAAGAACGCATCGAAGCGATGCGATTGTTGCGGCGTGTCGGCTGCGCGCAAATCGCGCAACGGCCGTGGCGCGTGCTCTCACAAGGGGAACGTCAACGCGTCCTGATCGCCCGCGCGCTGATGGCAAAACCACGATTGCTGATCCTCGACGAACCCTGCGCCGGGCTTGATCCAGCGGCACGGGAACATTTTCTCCAATTCATCCAGCGTCTTGGGCGGGAAAAATCATCGCCCACGCTCATTTTGGTGACGCATCACGTTGAGGAAATCATGCCGGTGTTTTCGCACGTTCTGGTTTTGAAAGCGGGAAAAGTGCTGGCGTCGGGTCGTAAAAACAAAACGCTCAACAATTCTCTATTGTCAGACGCTTTCAACACCCGCGTGAGGTTGTCGAGGAAAGACGGACGCTACGAGTTGGGTGTTGTCCCCGATGCGCGGGCCGTGGTTTGATCGGATGCCGGTGGCGCGACGTCGCGGTTGGGAACATTGGTGTAGCCGAAAAGCTTTTTGGATTTGATGACCTCGGCGATTGGTGGCGGCACCATTGATTCCCATTCCGTGTCACCTGACTGGATTTTTTTCAGGACCACATTCGAGTTGATGCTTAGGTAGCCTGGTGTGTGAGATTTGATCTCTTCGACGAATTTGTTTTCCACGAGATGAGCGTAGAGATGGCGCACGCTCGCGGGGACTTCCATTGTTTCGAGTGTGCAAACCTGTCCCGTTTCGTGGTTGCGCCAGGGATAAACGTAAAGTTTCACGCCATTGCGGAACAACTGGCCGAGCGATTCCATCAACCCGCCGTCGAGGTCTGTGTAGAACTGGTGATCGAGAATGTTCTTGAGACGCGCGAGTCCCAGAGGCAGGCCGATCATCTTGTTCGTGTAACGACCGAGATACTGCACCAGCCGGTGATAGCGGCGGAAATTTGAAATCAACACGGGCCGCTTCAACGCGCCGAGCGTGTCCACGCGATCGAGAAAATCGCCGTGATCAATCACGTCGCCCACCTGCAACTGCCGCAGGGTCATCTCCAGCAATGTCACAGGCGTTTCTCCGGCCAGCGCCTTCTCCTGCGTGAATTGTTCATGAGAACGCTCCAGCATTTCGAGCATGGGATTGGTCAATGGCCGGAAACTCCCGCGCTCGACGAGCACGGGCTTTTTGTAAAGCATTTCACTCGCGACGACGCTTTCCCCTTCAGCCGTGAACAACGCCGCGTCGGACAGTCCCTGCTCCACGAGTTGCAACGCCATGAGGCGATTGTCCACTCCTGCAAAACTCGGACCGGAGAAACGGATCATGTCCACCTCCACACGATCCCGCGACAAGCCATCCATCAGGGCGCGGATAAGATTCACCGGGCTTGTGCTGTGATAAAACGCGGCGTGAATGAGATTCACTCCGATGATACCCAAAGCCTCCTGCTCACGCACCGCTTCGGGATCCAGAAGACGGACGTGAATGATGATCTCGCACGGACGCTGACGCGGGTGCGCCTGAAAGCGAATCCCCATCCAGCCCTGACCTTCGTCCTTGCGAGTGTAACTGCGGGTTGTGACCGTGTTGGCGAAGGCAAAGAAAGCTGTCTTGTCACCGCGCGCCTTGTCGAGCCGCTCGATCAACAGGCTGTACTCATGCGTGAGCATCGCCTGAAGACGCTGACGGCTGACATAACGATCCGCCGCGCCATAGATCGCGTCGCTCACAGTCATGTCATAGGCGGAAATCGTTTTAGCGACCGTGCCCGCTGCACCACCCACCCGGAAAAACCAACGCGCCACCTCCTGACCCGCGCCAATCTCGGCAAACGTGCCGTACTTGGCCTTGTCCATGTTGATCTGAAACGCCTTCTGATCCGTGTTCAGTTTTTCTTCGTTCATGAAATGAATGTTGGCGCGGATGTACACGCCGCTGACCGTTCATCGGCAAAACGCCTCGTTGACTTGAGCGTGCCGCTTATCACACGTTACACCGCTTGAGTCAAGGCGGCTGCCGCGCCCCGTGTTTCAACCCTCTCGCAATTTCACCAGCAAATCCTTGCTTTCGACTGCGTCGCCGACATGGACCGCGATTTGATCCACCACGCCGTCCACCGGCGCGTAGATCGTGGTCTGCATCTTCATCGCTTCGAGCACGCAGAGTTTGTCGCCCTTGACGACTTTGGCGCCGACGCTGACTGACAGCGTGGTGACGAGGCCGGGGATCGGCGCACCGACTTCGTGTTGTTTTGCGGGATCGGCTTTGACACGGGCTTTTACGGTCGGCTTCACCGAGCGGTCAACGATGGATAGCTGGCGGCTCATGCCGTTCAACTCGAAGTTCACGTTGCGCTTTCCTTCTGCATCCACAGCGCCAACGTTCACCATGCGGATGAACAACGTCTTGCCCGGTTCGATCTCGATGGAGATTTCCTGCCCCGGCTTCATGCCGTAGAAAAACGCCGGCGTCGGCAGCACGGACAGATCGCTGTTTGCCGCCACCTTCTTCACGTAATCCGCGAACACTTCGGGATACATGATGTGACTGAACACGTCGTCCATCGTCGCCTCGCGCTTGAGCTTCGGTGAAAGTTCCTCGGCGATTTTTTTGAAATTGAGCGGCTTTAATTCCGCGCCTGGGCGACCCTTGATCGGTTTGCGTTTGCCGAGCACGACTTCCTGCACTTTTTTCGGCCAGCCACCCATCGGTTGACCCAAGCCGCCACTGAGCATATCAATCACCGATTCCGGAAACGGCACGCTGCCGGGTTCGAGATTCAACACGTCAGCGGGCTTGATGCCGCGCGTGACGAGGAACATTGTCATGTCGCCGACGACCTTGCTGCTCGGCGTGACCTTCACGATGTCGCCGAACAACTGGTTCACCTCGGCATACGTGCGCGCAATCTCCGGCCAACGACTCGCAAGCCCCATCGCAGCGGCCTGTTCTTTCAAGTTCGTGAATTGGCCGCCCGGCATCTCGTGCAGATAAACTTCCGCACTGCCGGCCTTCGGCGATGTATCGAACGGCGCGTAATACGTCCGCACCTGTTCCCAATAATCCGCGAACTCGTTCAGCGAATCCAAATCCAATCCCGTGTCGCGCTTGGTGAATTGCAGCGCCGCCGCCACCGAGTTCAGATTCGGCTGACTTGTCGAACCGCTCATCGAAGCGATGGCCAGGTCCACGATGTCAACGCCCGCTTCCGCCGCGCACAACACGCTCGCCGCCGCGATGCCGCTCGTGTCATGCGTGTGGAAATGGATCGGGATGCCGACTTCATCCTTCAACGCCTTGACCAGCGCGTGCGCCGCCGCCGGACGACACAGCCCTGCCATGTCTTTGATGGCGAGAACGTGCGCGCCCATCTTCTCGAGTTCCTTCGCGAGCTTGACGTAATACTTCAGCGAATACTTATTGCGCGACTTGTCGAGAATGTTGCCGGTGTAACAAATCGCACCTTCGCAGATCGCGTGTGTCTCATTCACCGCTTCCATCGCGACTTTGAGGTTTGGTAGATAATTCAGCGAATCGAAGATGCGAAAAATATCCATGCCCGCCTCCGCCGCGTGCTTCACGAATCCCGCGACGGCGTTATCGGGATAATTCGAGTAGCCGACCGCGTTCGAGCCGCGGAACAACATCTGGAAGCAGATGTTCGGAATCTTCTCACGCAACGTGCGCAACCGCGTCCACGGGTCTTCGTGCAAAAAGCGCAGCGCCGTGTCGAACGTCGCACCGCCCCAGCATTCCATCGAATACAAATTCGGCGTGCGACGGGCGACTGAGTCCGCCACCGCGAGCATGTCGTAACTGCGGAGGCGGGTAGCGAAGAGCGATTGATGCGCATCGCGGAACGTCGTGTCCGTGACGAGCAACTGCTTCTGCTTCATCGTCCACTCGGCGAATTTCTTCGGGCCGAGTTCGAGCAGCAACTGGCGTGTGCCCTTCGGCGGAGTTTGCTTGTGATCGTAAGCCGGAACGCGCGCAGCGGTGAAGGCTTCCTTCGGCACGAAACCTTTCGCGTGCGGATTGCCGTTCACCGTCACGTCGCCGATGAAGTTAAGCAGCTTCGTCGCGCGATCTTTGCGCGCCTTCAACTTGAACAACTCCGGCGTCGTATCAATCAGTGTCGTCGAAGCCTGGCCGCTCTTGAACGTGTCGTTGTGGATGACGTTTTCGAGGAACGGAATGTTCGTCTTCACGCCCCGGATGCGGAACTCGGCGAGCGCGCGATCCATGCGTTGCAACGCGGCGGGCCACGTCGGCGCGCTAACAGTCAGCTTCACCAACAACGAATCATAGAATGGCGTGATAACCGATCCCGCGTAACCCATGCCGCCGTCGAGGCGCACGCCGAAACCACCCGCGCTGCGATACGTCAGGATGCGACCGTAGTCTGGCTGGAATTTATTCTCCGGGTCTTCCGTCGTGATGCGGCATTGCACCGCGTAACCGTTGCGCGGAATTTTGTCCTGCGCCGGAATACCGACCTCCTCGCCGTGCATCCGCTTGCCGTCGGCGATCAAAATTTGCGAGCGCACGAGATCAAGGCCGGTGATGACTTCCGTGACCGTGTGCTCGACCTGGATGCGCGGGTTCATCTCGATGAAGAACCACTCCTTCGTGTCCTGATCGTAAAGAAACTCCACCGTGCCCGCGTTGTCGTAGCCGATCTCCTTGCACAACTTCACCGCCGCTTCGCACAACTCCTTGCGCACTTTGTCGTCGAGTTCAATGCTGGGCGCAATCTCGATGACTTTCTGATGTCGCCGCTGCACGGAGCAATCGCGCTCGTGCAAGTGAACCACATTGCCGTGCTTGTCGCCGAGAATCTGCACCTCGATGTGTTTCGCGCGCGGAATGTAGCGTTCGAGAAATACTGCTGGATTGCCGAACGCACGCCCCGCTTCACCCTGCGCTTCGTCGAGCAAGTCGGCAAGATCGCCGGGCTTGTGAACCACGCGCATCCCGCGACCGCCGCCGCCGAACGCTGCTTTGATGATGAGCGGGAAACCAATCTCCTTCGCCGTCTTCAACGCTTCGCCGCGATCTTCAATCGGGTCTTCCGTTCCCGGCAACACCGGGACGTTGACCTTTTGCGCCAACGCGCGAGCGGCGGTTTTGTCGCCCATGTTTTTTAATAGTTCGACACGCGGCCCGACGAAAGTGATCCCTGCGTCGGCGCAAGCTTGAGCAAACGATGCGTTCTCGGAAAGAAATCCGTAGCCGGGATGGATGAACTCGACACCCTTCTCCTTCGCGAGCGCGATGATGCTCGGGATGTCGAGATACGCGCCGACCGGCCCTTTTCCTTCGCCGACCACATAAGCCTCGTCCGCCTTGAAACGATGGATGGCGAGCCGGTCCTCCTGCGCATAGATGGCGACGGTGCGGAAGCCGAGTTCAGTCGCCGCGCGAAAGACGCGGATGGCGATTTCGCTGCGATTGGCGACGAGCAATTTGCGCTGGCGGGATGAAGTGTTGGGTGTGGCGGAACTCATAATTAGGCCGCGCAGATGAAACTCGATTCACGCGCGACAGGCAATCTTGGAATGGCAGCCACCAAAGGCAACCGACCCATGGATTTTCACGTAATGCCGGCTGGACAGTTATTTTTGGCCGTCATAAAGTCGCTTCAAGAAACCTGACCAACTGCATGGCGGACAGCCGCAGCCGGACATAACAATAGTCAGCAGGGCAAAACCTTCATCAACCATGACCACGATCAAAATAGAATGTGGCTGCGGACAGCACTATTCGTTTGAAGTCGAACCCGTCGGTGGACAAATGCCTTTCACCGTGGCCTGCCCCGCTTGCAATACTGACGGCACCGAGGCAGCCAACGCCGTCATCGCTGCAAGCCAGACAGCTCCCGCCATCACCGCCTCAATCGAACAGGAGTATTACCCTCCACCAGCGGGGTCACCCATGCCACAACGCCCGCCATCGCCCGCACCGGCTGCGTCATCGCGCAGGCCGTCGCCTCAAACGCGCCCGATCAATACGGAGCAGGCCATGCACGAAGCGCGCGCAAAAATTCTTTGGGGCGACCCGCCACGAGAAGTTGCCAGGTATCTGATGATGCAGGGATTCGCGGCAGCCGAGGCGACGGAACTCGTCAACGAATTGTTTCAAGAACGCGCGGCGACCATCCGTGGCGATGGCATCAAGAAAATCTTCATGGGCATCGGACTCATACTCGTTCCCATCATCGCATGGTTTTCTTTCATGTCATTTGGGAGGCTTTTCGTGAAGCTGTTTGCGCTGACGATCATGGCCGGGCTTTACGGCGTTTATGTTTTGATCAAAGGCATTTTCATGACCATGGCTCCGAAATCAGTGGCGG
>CAZFNB010000048.1:0-8685 GCA_964520235.1 uncultured Bifidobacterium sp.
CAGCGTACCGTCCCGGCCAATCGCATAGGTATCATTCGCAATGTTTGGACTTACTGTGATGTCGTCCGCGTTGAGAACGTAAGGCGTTGAATCAGTCCACATGTCGAGGCTGATGGCGCCATTGGTGTAAGGTGTCGTTTCAGTGTCCACCATGCTGATTCGCTGCACACCGTCAAAGTAAACGGCAATCTGATTTCCATGGAACGCGAGCTTCAGCGTGTGCCAGTTGGTGCCGACTGAAACCAAATCCACCTGCGCCATCGGTGCCGCCGGCGTGCCGAGGTAGCTGAAGGATGTCCATGTTTGGAACTTGATCAGCTTGAGTTTCAGAGAACCGCCAGGCGAGCCTTCGGGATAAATCCAAGCTCCATAGTGCGCGCCATTTTGAACGTTCACCCGCCCGCCGACGCCGCCTCCAAATGAATTCGTTTGAAAGCGGAACCGGCCCTGAACGGCAAAATTCGACCAGTCGTTGCTCATGTATGCGAAACCGTAACTTAACGTGCTGTTCGTTCCACCGCGCATTTCGCCACCGGTAACAGTCCAGTTACCCAGCACAGAAACCCACGGCGCTATGTCCCCAGGGTCCGCCGGGCGGGTGAAATCATCCGAGAAGAGCAGCCCTGCGGACGGAATGGTGATGGTGACCCCCGCCGGAGAGGAATTGGACTGGCCATCGCTGGCTTGGTAAGTAAAGAAGTCAAGCGTGGCGAGAGTATTCGTTGGCGTGTATGTGAATCCACCATTTGTATTCAACGTCAGCGTGCCGTTTGTCGGACTGGAAACCAGAATCGCCGAGAGCGTTCCACCGCTTGCACCCGTGATGTCATTACCCAAAACACCAGTAGCTGATACCACAAGATTTGTTCCGCCAAACGCGGTGTACGCATCATCCACTGACACCGGATTGATGATTGAGCGCACCTGTACATTTGTCACCGCACTCCCCACTTTGATTTTGACGGTCATTCCGTTGGTGCGGAAGACATCACCATCCGCGATCACTCCATTGGTATAAACCTCCAGATTGTTGAATGCGTTTTGACCGGGCAACCGGACTTCGACCGCCGTGTTCGTGTCTGTTGAGCCGGAAACTGAAAGCGCTGTGATAGCACGGTTCCAGTTGGACACCGTGTGTGTGGCGACGATTTGCACGTTGGAACGAACAACCCACCAATCATATACGGTCTTGGCATTTGCCCCCCACATACGCGGATGCAAGTTTGTGTTCATGCCGTATCGCACGTACTCGGCGGGCAGTCCGTTCGTGCTTGCCGTGTGCGAATACAAGTTCACAAGCGCACCAAGGTTGTAGTAGTAATCAACAAGCGCGCGGATTGAGTTGGTGCCATGTCCGACATCCATCGCCTGACCGACAATTGACCCCACATACCAATCACTGGCGGGTTGAGTGAGAAACGGATAGCGATAATTGTTTGATGCGGCGGAAAGCGTCCAGTTCGGAAATGGCGTGAGCTTCTGGTCACCCACGGTCTTCACGTTCAATTGGCGAAGGATGTCGTAGGAATCTTCACGGGTGGAATTGAAATAGCAACTGACCCACGCGCGGGCGCCGTTGGTGATACCGGACAACCAAAGCTCGATGTCATTGAATGAATTTGAAATCGAAACAAGCGCGTAAGCTTTGCCGTTGGTGTAGCCCGCCGGCAACGTGTCCAATGCTTCATCCGGCCCCCAATGCCAGTAATCGTACTCGTGCAGTGTCAACGCCGGGTTGTTCGGATTCTTCAGGCCGCCGTTGTGAGAGCTGATCGTGGCGTTGTAATTCGTCACCGCCCGGCGCAACGAGGCAATCACCGAATTCGTGCTCGTCATCTCCTCACGCAATGCACCCGTGCAAAAGTAATAATCGCCCTTGGCCCCATTCGCATTCTCGAACAATGCCGACCTCTCAATCGAATTGATCTCGTTGGTGTAATTTTCGAGATCGTGACGCACCATGAACGCCGCATCGTGTTGATAGCGCCACGGACTGACCTTGGGCACGGAGCATTTTGCGGATTCAAACGACCAATCCACCGCATTCTTGAAAATGACGTAGGCGTACATGCCCGGAGCCCAGCCGCCAAATCCCAGCAAGGGCTGCATCCCCGCGTGGTAGATGAACTGGCCGTTGCCATACTGTTTGACGACAAGGAATGGGAAAGCGTTTCCACGCAGCACTTCGGTCGCGTTGCTTACATTCACGCGCCAGATCCAATGACCAGCCTGATACACGTGCGAGGGCGAAATCCCCCATGAAATTTCCTCAGCACTCGGAGGCATCCTCCACGTCAACACACCGCCAGGAATGTGCTCTACAAGACGATGATTCGACAGCTTCGTAATCGTTCCGTTCGTCGTCCAGTTCGTCAACGTGCCGGTGGTCATGCTGACGCCCAACTGGCTTGCAAACGCAAAGTTGGTACGCGTGGTCCCGTTCGTGTTGCGGGTGAACGAGGACGACCCCATGAAGAGAAAGCCGCCCGCTGCAACGTAATTTGTGAACTGGGCGATCTGGCTGTTGGCAGTCGCTTCAGCCGCAAGACTGATGACGATCGGATAACGCGGCCTGCCGTTGGTGAGCAGCAATTTCCCCGAAATGATGTCCGCATCTGAAACAATCTCAAATGCTGTTCCGTCAGATCGAAACGCCTCCTTTAGAGATTCCGGCATCACGAAGTAATGCCAGTTTGTCGGCCACCATTCCTTCCCTGTCGTGCCAGCGCCAACGGGAGTGGAATTGGACGCCGTCATGGTTTCCAGCGCCCGCGTGAATTCCGAGTCGTGGATGGCAACGATGGGTTGTGTGTTTTCCTGACCGAAGCAGCCAAGGAACGAATAAAAGAAAACAACCACGCCGATCAGAAGGCATCGCTGCCATCTGCGACGTAGCTCAAAGATGTTACGACAGAGTTTTGAAAATCCGCGCATAGTGTTGTGCGGCGACGAGATAATAAGTCCAAAAGCACTTCTCCGCATTTAGAATGCCTCGAACCTGCTTCCGTTGATTACGGACAGCAATTCAGAGATAATACGGGCACTGATCCGATATAAAATCACACTTCGTGTCTGTGCGGTCTTGATCGACCGGAAAACGATGTTTATCTCTCCACCTTGTCCGCAAATCGGACCGGCTTGAAATATCCTCGTGAGAACGCCCTGCGAATGGTGCCAAAAGTCGAACGCAACTTTTCGCCGAACGAAAGCTTGAGCCAGTTGCTGAAAAGTGAAAAACCCTTGAGTTTTGGCCTTGGCAATCCCAACAAAGCCAGCATGGCTATGCGCCCGCCGATTGCGCCACGCTTTGACACCAGATTCGCTTGTGATCGCATCAGCTTCCATGTTTCGGCGCGTTGCAGCGTGACATATCCCGCAGCGATCGCCCGCTGCAAAAGTTGTCGCCCGGTTTCTGTTCTTACCACCACCAATGATGAGCCTGGCTCGCCCGGTCGCACTTCGCGATACCACGGATCGCCACATGAAATGTCTGCATCCTCGCCGGAACCGTCCGGGCAAAGATGCGTTGAAAATGGACGATACGCCTGAACGAATCCCCACGACTCGGCATAGGTCATCTCAAACGCAGGTTTGCTCTGCCCGTTGACGAGAACCGAAAACATTCCGGGCCAGCCATTGCCACGATAGCGCAGGCTCTTCACTTCATCAGGATTTACTCCACGGGACTTGAGCAACTCAAGCGTGCCTTTTCGCGACGGCGATCCTGCGCAGAAAAAGGAAATAGAAAGGCCGGTCTTTGCCTTGAGCATGGGACGAAGCTCGTGCGCCTTTCGCAGCGCGGTCACTTCACTGGGTTGCCCGACGAACACACACGGCGTGGCAGATTTCTCAATCAATTCCAGGTTGTCGCAAGCTGAAGCGGGTGCATACCGCGATCCTGTTGCCGACATGATCTCGGCTCGCGTCCGGCTGAACTGCGTCCGGTTGCGTGTCGGCCTGGTCGGATCCATCCCGATGTGCAGGACTCCGCCCATGCCTTCCTTCTCGATGCAATACAGCGACAATGCAGTAATCAAACCTCCTGAAGAACCCGCCAGCCGGATTTCTGAATCGGTGGCATGGCCTTCCCAAATTTCAAGCACCGGCCCGAACGCAGGGATCACTTCGGGAATAAGACCCGGACGCGAGTTGATTCCAGTGTGATCGTTCTCAAGACTTGGACAAACATTCAGGCAATCCCGGCAGGATGCGCACTGATCATTCGCAACCAGTGGCCTGATTCCCTCCTCAACGAAATCTACGAGACTGACTTTCTTTTCAGGGCAGATGTAAGCGCAAGCACCACAGCCAAGACACAATCGCCAGTCTGCCACGTCACCGACATGTCTCATCAATTTTGACATTTTTATAAGCAAGCTTTCAATGATGTGAAATCAAAGGCGACAATCTGTCCCGCATCTCGCATGCGATGCGACGCGGAAACGCGAGCGGTTTGAAGCGAGGGGACTTCTCCATCCGATAATCCACGACATCTGGCGGCGGAGAATGCAACCGAATGGTTTGGCCCGGTTGAACACGAAGTTCATGACTTTGGCAACCTTGCATCCCTTTTTGAAGAATCTTCGCCCCCTCCGCGCATTCGAGGTGTTCCACCTGCTGGTCATCGTTCAACCAGGCGCGCTGCACACACAGGCGGGCGACGCCGTCCGGGATTTTAACAGATGCCCGGCGCGTCAGCATCCGGACAACCAACGTGTCATCAATCCGACGCGTCAGATAATTTGATTCGGCCAACGCTGCCATGTCCAGCCATTCGACGTGCCCCAAGGCATTGATCGAGTTTGCCGTTCGCTCTAGCAAACCCAAACCGCTGGCGCAATCCTGATGATGACCATGAGGAATGATGGGCTGGTTGAGAAATGCCGCAAGCCGGAACGTACCCTCGTGTCCATCAGCCATGACCTGACGCGGAATGACTGGAAATCCCTCGACAAACTCGCCTACGCCGTGACCGAACACTCCGGGCCAGGAGATGTTTCTATTGCGGCTGGTGATCGAAGCACGGGAAACGCACACGGCTTCGTATCCCAAACGCAACATCGGCTTCGCCGCCGCTGCCGCATTCAACGCGCCGTAGGGCGGCACCATCACGCGCGCGACGGATACGCCGGATTTTTTCTCGAAGGATTCAATCCGCCTCAACGCCTCGGCAAACAGTTTTTGAAATTCATCGCTGCCGATGTCCGCGCCCAGTTCGAGTTTTGCGTGATTGTTGCCATGAATGCATAATGAGAGCCGGTCGCGATGTTGACGAAAAAAAGCCGCCACGCCTTTGCTCACAAACCACGAATCCAATGGCACCATTGCAAACGACGCGTGATAATTGAAGTCGCGCGCGTGCCGGGCCATCTCGTGAAAATTGACAAACCCGTAGGTTTTTGCGTGCAGATTTGGATCATCAAACATCAGGCATGCCCGCAATGGCGGGCGCTGCCAATCCTCGTCCCGCGTGAGCGTCTTCAGAAAATTCAACAACGGCAAAAGCTGAATCCAATTCCGCCGGTTGAAAACATCGTAAATGGTTTGCCCGGCCGCAAACGCAGGCGGTTTCACACCGACGATCGAAATATTTGACTGTGCCTCTTTGCGTGCCACCCAAACGGGTACTCCATCAAGTTCGGCCACGATTTCATCGCCATCCCGAGGTGAAAGCCGCTGAAAACCGCGCGCAACCTCGTCCTTCATCTTTTGACCATGGAAACAGGAGTCCACTCCGCTTGAGTTGTGAAAGTTTATCACTCCTTTTTGCGCGTCCACTCCGGCGGATTCACAGCCAAGAATGACAAGAACATTCACACCCGGCGGCAAAGCCGTCTGCGCCTGCTCGGGTTTCGCGTTCAGAAAAATGACCCCCGCAGATCCGTCCGCTCCACTGGAATACGGACGAAAATCAACCGGGTATGCGTGGCTGAGAACCTGAAACAAAGCCGCGTGCTCCTGCAATGCCGGATCAGGCGATACGCAAACAATTTTGCGTCGAGGTTGATGATACGTTGAGTTCAATTGTTTCAGAAATCCGTCCCGGCCAATCGTCCCGCGTTTGATTGTGCGAAAATCAACCGCGCGGCAGTGAGTTAAATTTTCCTGGATCCGTTGGCAAGTTGATTACATCTGCCAACATTTGCCCGCAAACCGTCGTCACAGCCGCCTTCATCTCTGATTGCGAAAAGTCTGCACCCGGATCGGGTGCAGACTTCTGTGAGCAATCGAAGATCGCACTGCTTCGCCATCAGAATGAGACCACGCGCAGATTGGTCGGCGCGGCTACGAGGGATGAACCCGTCGTGTTGTAAAGCGCCTGCACTTCAACTGCGGAAAGCGCGCGGTTGTAAACCCGCACTTCATCGAGCGTTCCTTTCAACGCCTCACCGGTCGTGCCGTAACTGCCGATGCAGAGGGGCTGGCCTGTCTGGAGCAGGCTGCCAGTGAACGCAACACTGCCCTCTTCCAGACCGTTGAAATAAACCCTTACCATCGAGCCATCATAAACACCGACGACATGACACCATTCGCTGTAAGAATGGCTGCCGCCAAGAACGGACGTGCGTGAATTGTCCGCACGGGTTACAGCCATGCGTGGTTTGAATGTTCCGCCGGAATCCTGAATGATGAGATCAAATGCCGTGTAAGGAGCGTTCGCAGCCGATTCGCTGAGGACTTTGCGAACGACGCTTTGCATGGAGTTGCCAGTTTCAACCTTGATCCACGCCGCCACAGTGACCGCAGTGGTGACGGCTTCAAGACTAGATGAACTCGGCACGCGCACATAGCCGCTCACGCCGTCCAACACCAGCCCCTTTGAAACCTTGCCAACGCCCAAGGCCGCGTTGTTTACCAGCGTGCCCGGATTGCTGTTTCCTGAACCGTCCTG
Source organism: uncultured Bifidobacterium sp. (assembly GCA_964520235.1). Lineage (GTDB taxonomy): Bacteria > Verrucomicrobiota > Verrucomicrobiia > Limisphaerales > JADLHS01 > JADLHS01. The sequence goes on from CAZFNB010000048.1 coordinate 6,893, forward strand.
CACCGTGCCGGAGCCGGCCACATCCGAATCAAAGCTCCAGAACCCGGCAAGACCCGCATTCAGCGGCAACGCCGCATTGGCTGTTGTGATGGTGACAGCGGCGGAAGTCGCCTGATTTCCAGCAAGGTCATACGCCGTTGCCCTGACAGTGTGCGATCCATTTGCTACTCCCTGGCTGTTCCAGTTCATCGTATAGGGGGCTGTGCTCACCGAGCCGACCGAATTTCCGTCCACGGTGAATGTCACGCTCGCGACTCCGGAACCGCCCGAATTGTCCGACGCTGAAGCCGTTAGAGTGACCGTGTTTGAAACAACCGCAGCCGTAACAGGCGCTGTCAGGCTGACCGTTGGCGGAGTCACGTCCGCTGTGCCGCCACCCGTGCCGTATTCAAATGCACCGATGTCCCACGAGCCGTCACCGCCGCGCGTATTGCCATCCATGTCCTTGTTGTAAGGAGCACCCAGCGCCGCACCGCCATTGATGGCTGCGGACCCGGCCTTCAAGCGGTAGTTCTTGTTCGCATAATCTAGAAACGGCGTACTCGAACTGCCACTGCCTTGCAGGTAGTTTGATTCACCCGACAAGCCCGGGCCGCCAGTGTTCCAATAGAGGTTGTTCCGGCCTGATGTGCCAGCCGCATAGGAGCCGCCGTTGGCTGTACGAACGGTCATCAACACATTGACGATGGTGTTGTTGTAAAAGAACACGGGGCCTTCGACGCCGTCCTGCGCCTCGAGCACGCGATGAGTGTTGCCGGTCTGGCCGCCCATGCCGTCATGCCAGAGATTTCCGTAGATATACCAGTTCCCCGCGCCGCCGAAGATCATCATGATGCCTTCGACCTGCCAGTTGGAAATGTCGTTGTAACGGAAGGTGATTTCTTTGGAATTCGCCGTGGCGATCACGTTCGCGTGATAGGTAACAGAATTCGCAGCCGCAGCGTCATAAAGCTTGTTGTATTCAAGCGTCCAGTTGTTGCAGGTGTGCATCCAAAGGTTGTTCACGCAACCGTGAATGCGACAGTGCGAAACAGTCACGTAATTGATGGCTTCGTACGTAGACCCGTTCCAGGCTGTCGCGTCTATGTTACGGTTGTCACCGTTCATCGTGATGGCGGTAGATCCACCGGGGCCGGCAAGATCAAGATACGAAAGCGTCACGTAGCTCACACCGCGATTAAATGAAACAGATGCGCCACCGCCGTTCGCACATGGAACTTTGATGCCACTGTCAATCTGGCCGTCAATCGTCAGATAACTGCCCACGCCGGTCGAATTCCAGTTGATGCCGTCAATCACCACCTGCGCATCGAATCCGGGAGACCAGCCGGTAGCGGAGGTGCATTCCGGGTTGGTGCTGCGGGCGCGTTTGATCACGATGCGGGCGGAATCACTCGTTCCGCTGCCGCCCGGCACCAAGCCACCATAGCTGCCGCCAGCAATCCAAAGCGTATCACCCGCACCGAGCTGCCCGGCACCGCTGCCCCACTTGATCGCACTGATACTCGCCCAAGCGTTGTCCCAGTCGGCACCACTGCCGGAACCGGTTGCGCCTGAACGTAAATAAAGGTTTTCGGCGAAGACCTGTGTGAAGGAAATAATTCCAAGGCCGACGCCCAGAAGGAACTTCTTATGACTTTGCATCGTGGCTTTCGTCTCGCAAGGCTTGTGCCATGCAGGTTTTGCCCCACTACCACTGCCTTTCTTCTGGACGCAGTCTCCAATTGGGAGAGCTTCTACGCCAATTCCACGCTTCAGGGACGGCGGCGCGGAAAGACATTGCCCTGGTTCTC
>CAZFNB010000049.1:0-8685 GCA_964520235.1 uncultured Bifidobacterium sp.
ATTGGAGCGCTGACTGTGGCGACCAACGCAACGTTGAACCTCAGCGGGTCGGCGACCAAGTATGTGAGTGTGGTCACGGTGACCAACTGGGGAACGGTGGTATGGACGGGCAGCGGGGCAATCAGTTCCTACTACGGTCTGATCTACAACCAGCCCGGCGCGGTGTTCGATATTCAAAACGATCAACAGTTTCAAAACGCGAACAGCGGCGTTTTCTATAATGCGGGTGTGGTGCGTAAGACTGCGGGCATCGGTACGAGCACGATTCAGTTGCCGTTTTACAATTCAGGCGTGACCCAGCCGGATGTCGGCACTCTGCTATTCAACGCAGCGAATCTGAATCTGTCGGGCGCAGGTTTGATGCAAACGACCATCCAAGGACAAACTTTGGGTAGTCATTTCGGACAGGTTGCAAACAGTGGATCGGTGCAATTGGGAGGCACCCTGAACATCAGCTTCGCAAACGGTTTCATTCCAGCTGTTGGCGACACATTTCGAGTTTTGACCTGGGCAACGAAGCGGGGAGGCTTCACGTCGGCGAACGGCCTTGATCTCGGCGGCGGTCTTTATTTGCAGGGAATCGCAGATCGGAATGGATTGACGCTGGTGACAAAAAGTTCAGTGGTTCCCATACCGCCACCGCCCACAAATCTTGTGGATCGCGTGGTGGCGTTTGGCGATACGGCTGTGTTCGCGTTTTCGCCGGTGGGTGTCGAACCGTTGACATATCAGTGGACGCGTTACGGCACGAATCTTCCAGGCCAGACCAACGCTTCGCTGGTAATAGCGAATGTGACGACACCTGAAACGGGAACGTATTGTGCCTTGGTCACAGATGCGTTCTTCGTCACGAACATCTACTGCGCAGATTTGCAGGCGATCGTTCCTGCAAGCATCACCGGCCACCCGGTTGACGTTGTCACCAACAGCGGCAGTGCTTTCACGCTCAGCGCCACTGCGTCCGGAGCAGCACCGCTTCGCTATCAATGGCGCATCAATGGTGAAAACATTCCCGGCGCAACCAACTCGACATACACCATCACCAACGCCTCACCCCGGAACGGGGGCATTTACAGCGTGCTCGTTGCCAATCCCGTTCGTGTCATCGCCAGCGGCAATGCGAAGGTCAAGATCAACACTACTTCCTTCGCGTTCGCGGACAACTTCGCCGCGCGCGGGACAATCAGTGGTTCATCTGGGGTGGGTAGCGGCAATAATACCAACACCACGTCCGAGGTCAGCGAACCCAAACACGCCGGGAAGACAGGAGGGCGTTCCGTGTGGCTGCAATGGACTGCGCCCGCCAAAGGTGTCGCGTCGTTCGGCACTCGGGGTAGTGCATTCGACACGTTGCTGGCAGTGTATCTCAGCACCAACGCTTCGCCCGCTCTGAGCAACCTCACCGAAGTCGCCGCAGACGAGGATCGCGCCGGTTACTTTACGAGCGATGTGGTGTTCAACGCGGAGTCTGGAACAAATTACTTTATCGCAGTGGACGGATTGACGGGGCGCAGTGGCGACATCGTGCTGGGATGGAATCTGGATACCAACATCGCGCCGTTCCCGAGAATCATTCAACATCCCGAGTCCGTCACGACCACGGCAGGCGGCGTGGCCAGCTTCGATGTTTTTGCGGTGAGCACCACCAATCTGACCTATCAGTGGTACTTGGACGGATGGCTGGCAATTGCGGGGGCTACGAACAATTCGCTCACGGTGTCCAATGTCAGTTACCTCGACGCGGGCATGTATGGCGTGGAGGTGACAAGCGCCACCGGCCAATCAGTGGCAAGCCTGCCTGCAAATCTGGAGATCGGCCCGCAACCGGATGCGCAATCGTTCGACAAACTCGACGATCTGCTGGCAAACATTTCCGGCGGTCTCGGCTTGATGCGTTCGTTCAATCTGGTCAGCGGTGGCGGCGGTATTTCAACGTTCAACCTGACCTTCCCATCGGTGTCCGTCGGCACGATTGGTTCTCAGCTCATCAACAATTTCAACTCGACCACCGAGCAGGCGGAACCGATCCATTCCGATGTGATCGGAGGATCGTCCCGCTGGTATCTGCTGACCGCGTTGACGAACGGGACGATGGTGGTGGACACGCTCGGCAGCGATGTGGACACGGTTCTTTCTGTTTATACCGGCACGAACATCTTTACCCTTCAGCTTGTGGCCAGCGACAACAACGGCGCATCGGACGGCGTGCGCAGTCAGGTGAAGTTCCAGACTCAAGTTGGAAAGGGCTACCTGATCGCGGTGGACGGAGTGAATGGCGCACAGGGTAACATTTACCTGAACTGGCGCTTCGGTGTCGCTCCGACTCAGACCGGACCCGCGCAGCCGCTTGCCATCCAGGGCGGTGCGAACCTGGTGTTGCAGTCTGGATCCAGCAGCAATGTCACATCACCGATCTATCAATGGCGGCGCAACGGGATCAACATCGTTGGCGCCACCAACTCGACATTCGCCATATCGAGCATTCAATTCAACCATGTCGGCAGCTACAGCGTGCTGGTGAGCAATCTTGTCGGATCGGTGGTGAACTCCATCGCAACGGTCAGCGCGAATACCTCTTTGCAACCTCTCATGGAGACAGGCGGATTCCGCGTTTCTGGCAGTGCCACTCAGTCCGTTGTTCTACAAATGAGTGAAAACCTTCTCACTTGGACGCCTGTGTTCACCAACACCACGACCTTGTTGCCTGTGAGTTACCTGGATACCAACGCTGCCGCCCGGTCTGGAGGTTTCTACCGTTTCCAACCTTGGCCATAAACGATGACTATGAAAGAGGATGTTGTGACGATCGCCTTCAAAAAGCGGAACTGTGGCTTGGTATGCGGCCTTGCCATGATGTTGTTGGGGGCTTACCCGGCGGTAGCACAGATCGCGCAAGTGCAACTGGTGTCTCCAGCCAATAACGCGGTGGATGTCACGCCGTGCGTGACTCTGGACTGGAATCCGGCGTCGGGCGCCACCGGTTATGATTACGAGGTGCGAGTAGGCGCGACCCTTGTCGCCAGCGGAGGTTCGGGCGGTGCAACTCAAATTGATGTGAACCTTGCCGAGAGCACCACATACACCTGGCGGGTGCGCGGACGCACTTCTCAAAACGACGGTCCTTGGTCAAACACTAGGACTTTTACCACCAAAGGGCCGATTCCCGCGCCGGGTCTGTCCGCGCCGGGCAATGGTCAAAACCACATTGGCCTGAATGTGTCGCTGCAATGGAGTCAGGTCGGAGATGCGACGGGATACGATTATGAAGTATTCCAAAACTCGGTGCCCGTCGCGAGCGGTAGCGTCGCTGATGGTCCAAATCCAAGTGTGAGCGTTGCCTTGTCTGAAGGGACATTTACCTGGAGGGTGAGAGGTAAAACTTCCTGCCGGCTCGGAACGTGGTCGGGGCTTTGGTCGTTCACCATTCCGCCGATACCGGCACCCGTGCAGGTTTCACCGGCTAATGGAGCCACCAGCATCAATCTGAAACCCGATTTGCAGTGGCAAAGCGCCGCCGCCGGAGGAGCACAGGACTATGATTACGAAGTTTACCTCGGGGCGACGCTCGTTGCTTATGGCAGCACGGGCAGCCTGCTGGCAACGGTTCCCACCGTTCTGGCAGAGAGCACAACCTACACGTGGCGGGTGCGCGGCAAGACCAGTGCGCGTAACGGTTTGTGGTCGCCGCTCTGGAGCTTTACGACCAAACCGCCATTGGCGGCCCCGGTTTTGACGAGTCCGGCAAACAATGCCGATGGGGTTGGGCTGACTCCCGTCTTGAACTGGCAGGCCGTGGTGGATGCGGAAGGATATGATTATGAAATTCTTCAGAACGGAGGCGTTGTTGTTAGTGGTTCGGGCCAACCGGGATTAACTGCGACTATTCCGGCGCATGGAGTTTATGACTGGCGTGTTCGCGCAAAAACGTCCCTGCGAACCGGGGTTTGGTCGGCGACCCGTAATTTTGCGACGCATCCGCCGATTGCAGCTCCGGTTCTGGCTTCTCCGGCGAATGGCGAAACGAATGTTTCCCTGGCGGTGACACTCCAGTGGAACAACGCCACCTACGCCACCGCCTACGATTATGAATTGTATCAAGGGGCAACCTTGATCGGAGCGGGCAGCACCAACGTTAATCTGCAAGCATCCTTTGTCGTTTCAGAGAATACGCAGTTTTCGTGGCGGGTGCGCGGCAAAACCTCACAGCGGATCGGGGCGTGGTCGGGCTTCTGGACTTTTACCACCAAGCCGCCGATTCCTGCGCCGACTTTGATCAGCCCGGTCAATTATGCAGCCAACCTCGGCCAGAGTGTGACTTTGAACTGGCAGACGCTCGCTGATGCCGAAGGCTACAACATCCAGGTTCTTCAGAATAATGTTCCGGTCATCCAAACAAATCACGCGCCGCCGTTGACCCTCCAGCTCCCTGCGCCGGGAGTTTATGGCTGGCGTGTTCAAGGCAAAACCTCTTTGCGAACCGGTGACTGGTCGGCAATGCGGATATTTGGCACGGAGAATTTACACATCACCACCCAACCGCAAAGCCAGACGGTGGCTCCCGGAACGACCGTTCTGCTTTCTGTGGCGGCGTTTGGTGGCGGAACACTCAGTTACCAGTGGCGGCTCAATGGACAAAATATCGCGCATGCCACCAATTCAACTCATGTCATCACGAATGCCCAGCCACAAGATGGCGGGGATTATAGCGTGATGGTGGCCGCGGGTGCCGCGACCCTGACAAGCAGTGAAGCGTACATTCGAATCACAAGCCCGCCGCTCTCGCTCGCGGACAATTTCGCCAACCGGATCACTTTGACCGGGGCCACCGGCTTGGGCAGCGGCAACAACGCCAGCGCCACCTTCGAACTGGGCGATCCTGATTATGCGTTGCAATCAGCACATCACTCGGTGTGGGCACAGTGGACCGCGCCCGCGGATGGCGTTGCGACGTTTAGCACGCGTGGCAGCTCGTTCGATACCCTGCTGGTTGCTTATGCCGGAACCAACCGGGCGGTGCTGGAGGCCTTGGATGATGACAGTGGTGACTACTTGACCAGCCGCGTGAATTTTGTGGCTTCTGCAGGCATCACGTACGTCATTGCCGTGGATGGACTATCCAGCACCAATGGAGATTTTGGGGATTACGTTTTGTCGTGGACATTGGTTACCAACACGACTGCCACTCCGGTTATCCTGGCCCAACCCGCTGACCAGTCCGCGCCGCTTGGTGGCTCGGCAACTTTCAATGTCGTGACGGTGGCAAGCATGCCGATGTTTTACCAATGGTACACCAAGGGGTTGCCAATACCGGGCGCGACGGATACAAGCCTTACCATCACCAACGTGTCGGCCTTGGCCGCCACGGACGCGTATCACGTCGAGATTTCAGCTGTGGGAGGTCAGGTGATTTCCAGCCGCGACGCCATATTGCAGATAGGACTGGGTAGTCCAGCACCTGACAAACTCCGCGACATCATTGCAAAGAATGCAGCTTTTACTTCGGTTTCAGCAGGTTCAGTTGGGTCACAAATAATAAATGGCTTCAATTCGACAACGGCAAAAGGTGAGGCGATTCACTCGGACACCGTCGGCGGCTCATCCCGTTGGTACGTACTCCAGGCGGGCGACGCTGGGACGATGGCCGTGGATACGATGGGCAGTGGCATTGACACGACAATGGATGTCTGGCACTTCGACGCTAATTGGATTTTCTCGCAACCGATTGTCAGCGACAATAACAGTGCTCCCGACGGGATCCGCAGCCGGGTGAGTTTTCAGGCAGCGCAAACAAACCGGTATCTTATCCGGGTGGATGGAGTTAATGGGGCTCAAGGAGTCATCAACATCAATTACGCGCTCGGCGTACCGCCTGCTTCCTCAGGTGCCCCAACAAACCAAATTATGACCGAAGGTTTCAACGTGGCACTTCAAGCCGGAAACACCAACGCCGTCCCGCCCCCTACTTTCCAATGGTATCGCAACAATCAGAAGCTTCCAAATGCCACCAACACAACCTACTCATTATTGAATGCGCAATACAATCAAGTCGGCAGCTATAGCGTCATCGTCAGCAATTTTCTCGGCGCAGCAACCAATCAGATTGCTCTGCTCACCATCCAGTCCCCACTGTACCTGACCCAAGAATTTTCGAATAATCTTCCACTCCTCAGGATTGGCGGCAGTTCCACTCAGGCTGCCGTACTGCTGTTCAGCACCAACCTGACAGTCTGGACACCGCTTTATACGAACACGTCCCCGCTTTATCCGATCGAGTACCACGACACCAATGGTAATTCGCGAGTCAGAGGATTTTTCCGATACAGATCGTGGCCATGACACCCCCGTCTTCTCATTGCATGAAAAGACGGGATTGTGACCTGCTCAGTCAAAGGCGTGACCGGCGCAGCAGAGGACGTTTTTGACCTTGTGACGAACGAGGTCTTTGACGGCTTTGCGCGCAGGACCGAGGTATTTACGCGGATCAAATTCCTTCGGGTTTTCCGCGAAAACTTTACGGATGCCCGCAGTCATGGCGATGCGAAGGTCGGTGTCAATGTTGACCTTGGTGCAACCGGTACGACGGGCAACTTCGATGTCCGCCTCGGGCACACCCTTGGCGTCGGGCATCTTGCCGCCGAATTTGTTGACCTCGTCCACGAGATATTGCGGCACGCTGGAGGCACCGTGCAACACGAGCGGGTAATCACCCATGCCCGCGTCCATGAGGGCTTTCTTGATGAGTTTGAGGCGTTCGAGGTCGAGGTGCTGTTCGCCTTTGAACTTGTAGGCGCCGTGGCTGTTGCCGATGGCGACGGCAAGTGAGTCGCAACCAGTTTCCTTGACGAACTTCACGGCTTCGTCCGGTACCGTGTAATGGCCGCTCATGGAATGCGCGCCGCCTTCCTCACCTTCGTCGAACTGCGCGCCGACGAGATGGCCGAGTTCGGATTCAACGGAGCAATTATGCTTGTGGGCGTATTCGACGACTTTGCGGGTGATTTCCGCATTCTTCTCGAAGGATTCGTGCGAAGCATCAATCATAACGCTGGTGAAACCTTCATCAATGCACTCCTTGCAAAGTTCAAAGGTGTCGCCGTGGTCGAGGTGGACTGCGATCGGTACGTTGCTCAGGCTGACGGCGGCCTCGATGAGCTTTTTCAGGTAAACCGGATTGGCATACTGGCGTGCGCCCTTGGAAATCTGGAGGATAAGCGGAGCCTTTTCCTCTTCGCAGGCTTCAACGATGGCCTGGATAAGCTCCATGTTGTTCACGTTGAACGCGCCGAGCGCGTATTTGCCTTTGAGCGCCTTGGCAAAAAGGTCTTTGGTATGTGTCAGTGGCATAGGTTTTCGATTTCAGTGTTTCAATGGCCCGGTTTCCAGAGCCAGTAATCAGGGTATGAATTGCAGGCAGAGATGGAAACAAAATTTCTGAACGGCGACTGATGGAAGATTTCCTTTACGCGCGCGGCTGATTTGCTGAAAATGCAGTGCCTTTTCGCCAAAAAGGGACTTCGGATTGAGAACGCTCTACAACATATTGTTCCTGCTCTTTTTTGTCATTTCTTCACCCTACTATTTTTGGAGGATGTGGCGGCGGGGGAATTGGCTCCGGGGGTTCGGAGAACGGTTCGGGCAGTTTGACACCAAACTCAAACAGGCCCTGACCAACCGGCAGACGCTCTGGCTTCACGCCGTCAGTGTGGGCGAGGTGAACATCTGCACGCAACTCATCCGCGCGCTTGAGCCGCGCTTGCCCAACGCCAAGATCGTTGTTTCCACCACCACCACCACCGGCATGGGCGAGCTGAAGAGCAAGCTGCCCACACACATCAGCAAAATCTATTACCCGATTGACCGGCGAAAGTTCGTGGCCCGCTCACTTGCAACCGTGTCGCCCAAGGCCATCATTCTCGTCGAGGCGGAAATCTGGCCGAACTTCATTTGGCGGGCCAAGGCGCTCAACATCCCGCTATACCTTGTCAACGCGCGGCTCTCAGACAGGTCCTATCGCGGATACAAGCGGTTTGGATTTCTTTTTCGTCCGCTGTTCGCATCGTTTGACGGCGTCGGGGCGCAAAACGACGCGGACGCAAAAAAACTCATCGAACTGGGTTGCCGCCCCGAAGCTGTGCAGGTCGTGGGCAGCCTGAAATTTGACGCAGCGAAACTGGAGGAGCGTTGCGTATTGGATGTTCCCGGGATGCTGGCCCAGCTAGGTGTCCCCAGGGATGCGCAGATTCTCGTGTGCGGCAGCACGCACGCAGGTGAGGAAGCGTTGCTGGCAGAAATGTTTCTGCGGCTTCGCGAACGTTTTCCGAAGCTGTTCCTGGTTTTGGTGCCGCGGCACATGGAACGCGGGCGGGAGGTGGGACGCGAACTCCAATCGCGCGGCGTAAAATTCATGTATCGCAACGAGATCACACCTCAAACGCAGCATGTCGCCGGAGAACTGCAATGCCTGTTGGTGAACACCACCGGGGAACTAAGATATTTCTATCAACACGCCACAGTGATTTTTGTCGGCAAAAGTCTCACAGCAGAGGGCGGGCAAAACCCGATTGAGCCGGGCGCGCTCGGCAAGGCCGTCATTTTCGGTCCCAACATGCAGAACTTTGCCGAAGTCGCGCGGAATTTCGTGGCCGCGGACGGCGCGGTGCAGGTGCGGGACGCAGCAGCAATGGA
>CAZFNB010000050.1:0-8676 GCA_964520235.1 uncultured Bifidobacterium sp.
TCGAAACCTTCACCATCGAACGCTCGATGCCGGGCGAAAGGCTCGATGCGTTTCTGCGGCACAAATTCCCCGCCGCATCGCGCAGTGCGATGCAACGCCTCATCGAACAGGGTCACGTGAGCGTGAACGGCAAGCCGGTGAAACCCACCCACGCGCCGCGCGCGGGTGAAATGGTTCGTGTGGAATGGCCCGAGGCGCGCCCCGCCGAAGCACAACCCGAGGACATCCCGCTCGACATCCTTTTCGAGGACGCCGCGTTGCTGGTGTTGAACAAACCGGCGGGCATCGTCGTGCATCCCGCCGTCGGCAATGAGGAACACACGCTCGTCAACGCGCTGCTTCACCATTGCGAGGGCGAACTCAGCGGCGTGGGGGGCGTGGCACGACCCGGCATCGTCCACCGGCTCGACAAGGAAACCAGCGGCTGCCTCGTCGTGGCCAAGAATGATGAAACACACGTCGCACTCTCGGCACAGTTCGCCGGACGCACCGTCGAAAAAATTTACATCGCCCTGGTGTGCGGCACGGTGGAACGCAACGAAGGAAACATACGCGCTGCCATTGCGCGCCACCCCACGCACCGCAAACGCATGGCCGTGAGGGATGAGGACGAAGGCCGCGCCGCTCACACAGGCTACCGCGTGCTGGAACGGCTGCGCGAGGCCACACTGGTTGAGGCACATCTGCACACGGGCCGGACGCATCAGATCCGCGTCCATTTCCAACATCTCGGCCATCCGGTAGCGGGGGATGAAACCTACGGTCAACGACAATCCAAGCGGCTCACCGATCTGACAGGTTACAAAGCGCCCCGAGTGTTGCTGCACGCGCATAAACTGGCGTTCACGCATCCGCGGACCGGAAAGAAGATGAATTTCACCGCGCCGGTGACGGCAGATTTCGAAGATGCGATACGTTTTCTGAGATTGATCCGGTAGTTACAAAGCAATGGCCGCAGACGATGGCAGGAAAACAAAAAGCCCGCTCTTGCGAGCGGGCTGAATTGTTTCTGCCGGAAGTTACTTTGCTTCCGCCTTCTTGTCCTCGGACTTCTTGTCGGCGGGCGCAGCCTCGGCGGCGGGCGCAGCGGTGACAACTTCATCCACCCACTCGAGAATGGCCTTCTGCGCGGAATCACCGGGACGCTGTTCCAGCTTCACAATGCGCGTGTAGCCGCCGGCACGACCCTTGAACGCGGGCGCGATATCCTCGAACAAAATGCGGAGAACGTCCTCTTCCGCACGCCATTTCTTTTTCTCGGCCTTGCTCAATTCGACCGTCGGGCCGTGCGCATGCAGGCGCGCAGCGGCGAGGCGGCGGGCGTGAAGCGTTCCCTTCTTGCCGAGAGAAACGATCTTCTCGGCAACGGAACGCGCGGCCTTGGCCTTGGCAAGCGTGGTTGTGACGCGCTTGTGTTTGATGAGACTGCAAACCAGATTGGAGAGCATCGCGTTGCGATGCTCGAACTGGCGGCCCAACTTGGCCGTTCTTCTAAGGTGTCGCATAAATTACAGCGTTTTGGGTTCTTCCTTCGGGCCGTCCAACAGGCCGGCCTCAAAGGTCATGCCGAGGCTCAGGCCAAGGCCCTGGAGCTTGTCTTTGATCTCGTTCAACGACTTCTTGCCGAAGTTGCGGTACTTGAGCATCTCGGATTCGGTCTTCATCGCCAACTGGCCGACGGTGGTGATGTTGGCGTTGTTAAGACAGTTCGCGGCGCGGACGCTCAATTCGATTTCATTCACGCTCATGTTGAGAAGCTTCTTCATCTTCATCTTCTCGTCGTCCTGCTTGTCCACGGTCTCCTCGAATTCAACGGCGTTCTTGTCGTAGCCGACGAACACGTCGAGGTGGTGTTGCAGGATGGCCGACGCCTGCGTGAGCGCGTCATCAGGCGTGATGCGTCCGTCCGTCCAGATTTCGATGACCAGGCGGTCGTAATCCGTGCGGTTGCCGACACGCGCGGCCTCGACGGCGTAACGCACGCGGCTGACCGGCGAGAAAATGGAGTCAATGGCGATGACACCGATGGCCTGACCGGGTTGCTTGTTCTCGTCGCCCGAAAGGAAACCACGTCCGATCTTCACGGTGAGTTCCATCTCGAACTTTTTTTTCTTGTCGAGCGTGCAGATGTGCTGGTCCGGGTTCACCAGTTCGATGTTCTGGTTGAGCTGGATGTCAGCGGCTGTCACCACGCCATCCTTGTTGGCGGAGAGCAGCAGCACCTGTTCATCGCGCGTGTGCGCCTTGAACTTGATCTTCTTGAGATTGAGGACGAGGTCGGTGACATCCTCCACCACGCCATCAATGGTGGCGAACTCGTGCATCGCGCCGTCCACCTTGATGGAGGTGATGGCCGCGCCCTCGAGCGAGCTGAGGAGCACGCGGCGCAGGGAGTTGCCGATGGTGTGGCCGTAGCCGGTTTCAAACGGTTCGGCGATGAACTTGGCGTAGGTGTCAGTGGCGGTGGACTCTTCCTTGGTCAACCGCTTGGGCATTTCAAAACGTCCGAGACGTACTGGCATGGTTTCCTTTCAACAATTTTAATCTGGCTGCGCGCCGTTATTCCCGACGACGACGAAGCCCGTATAATTGTTTTTGCCCCGCTCAACACAGGGCGTTTTGGTTTTTACTAGCGGGAATAAAATTCGACGACTGCCTGCTCGTTGGCAATGGGATTGATCTCATCACGCGACGGAATGCGCATGACGGTTCCCTTGAATTCGTCCTTGCTCAACGACAACCAATCCGGCACGGCACGGCTCGTGGAAAGTTCCAAGGCCTTTGTCGCCATCTGGCGCGAGACGGTCTTGTCCTTCACGACGATGACGTCGTTGACCTTGAGCGCATAGGACGGAATGCTGACTTTGCGTCCGTTCACTGTGACGTGACCGTGCGCAACCATCTGGCGCGCGGCAGCGCGGGTGGTGCCGAAACCGAGGTGATAAACCACGTTGTCCAGGCGCGTTTCAAGAATCTGGAGCATCTGCTCGCCTGTGACGCCGCGGCGCTTGAGAGCTTTTTCGTAAACACCACGAAACTGGCGTTCAAGCAGGCCGTAGTAATAACGGAGCTTCTGCTTTTCAACCAGGCCCATGCCATAATCGGTAAGCTTGCGGCGGGATTTCGGGCCGTGAACACCGGGCGGATAATTGCGGCGTTCGAGATATTTCGTCGGGCCGAACATCGGAATACCGAAGCGGCGGCTGATGCGAACGCGAGGACCTTTGTAACGAGCCATAAAATTTTCGAGTTAACGATTGTTAAGACTACACGCGGCGCTTCTTGCGGGGGCGGCAGCCGTTGTGCGGAATGGGGGTGACATCCTTGATCGAGGAGATTTCGAGGCCGATGGCCTGCAAGGCGCGGATGGCGGATTCACGGCCGGAACCGGGGCCTTTCACGCGGATTTCAACCTCCTTCATGCCGTGGGCCATCGCCTGGCGCGCGGCATCCTGCGCGACGAGTTGCGCCGCATAAGCCGTGCTCTTGCGGGAGCCTTTGAAACCAACGCGACCAGCGGCGGACCAGCCGATGAGATTGCCGTGCATGTCGGTGATGGTCACCTGCGTGTTATTGAATGTGGCAAGAATGTTGGCAACACCCACCGAGACGTTCTTGGCGTGCTTGGCCTTGACAATCTTCTTGGCAGCAGCGTCCTCGCCGAGCAATTCGGCGGCGGTTGGCGCGGCGGCGGCAACCGGAGCCGCAGGCGTGGCGGCGTCCGCCTTGGGAGCTTCAGCAGCGGCGGCGGGCGCGGCGGCTTTTTTGGCCTTGGTTTCCTCGGCGGCGGGCTTCGCTTCCTTTTCCTTTGCGGGAGCGGCTTTCTTTTTCGTTTCTTCTGCCATACTTCAGTGAGCGTTGAGTGTCTTAGTGGATGCCGGTTTTGGCGTTCGGATTGCGCTGGACGCCGACGGTCTTGCGCGGCCCCTTGCGCGTGCGCGCGTTGGTCTGTGTGCGCTGGCCGCGGACGGGCAGGCTGCGCATGTGGCGGATGCCGCGATAGCATTTGATGCCCTGCAACCGCTTGAGGTTCATGCCGAGTTCGCGACGGAGGTCGCCCTCGATCACGTATTTGCCTTCCTGAATCGCGTGAACGATCTGCGAAAGCTGCGCCTCGGTGAGGTCCTTGGCGCGGATGGAACGGTCAATGTTGGCGCGTTCGAGAATCTCAAGCGCGTTGACCGGACCGATGCCGTAAATGTAGCGAAGCGCGATATCAATCCGCTTGTTCGGTGGAATTTCCACACCAATGATGCGTGCCATAAATTGTTAACCTTGACGTTGTTTGTGGCGTTTGTTCGTGCAGATGACGCGCAGCACGCCGCGGCGACGCACAATCTTGCAGTGCTCGCACAGCTTTTTGACCGATGCTCTGACTTTCATGTTAAATCGTTTCTTTTTCCGAAAGCAACCGCCCCGTTGACAGGTCGAACGGCGTCAGTTGCAACTTCACTTTGTCCCCCGGCTTCACGCCGGAAAATTCTTTCTTCGTCCGGCCCGCTGCAAATGCCAGCAGGCGGTGGCCGTTTTCCAGTTCCACCTGGAACGTGCCGTTGGGCAGCGCTTCAATCACGCGGCCTTCAACGCGGAAGGCGTCCTCACGCATGTCAAAATCTCCGGCTCGCCGTCCGTGATCAAAACCGTATGCTCAAAATGGGCAGAGAGTGAACCATCTTGCGTCACCACTGTCCAGCCGTCTTTTAGTATCTTCACCTCGGGCCGGCCCGCATTGACCATCGGCTCAATGGCTATGGTCATGCCCGGACGCAACTTGTGGTTGCTCTTTGGATCAACAAAGTTCGGCACCTGCGGCTCCTCATGAACCGAGCGCCCGACTCCGTGCCCGACAAATTCCCGCACGACGCTGTAACCATTGCCTTCGACGTAATTCTGGATCGCGCGCGAAACTTCCGTCACGCGATTCCCCGAAACCGCCTGCTCGATGCCCTTTTGCAGCGCCTGCTGCGTCACGTCCATCAACCGCTGCGCGGCCACGCCGCATCCACCCACCGCCAGCGTCGTTGCCGTGTCCCCGATGTATCCTTTGAACGTCACCCCGCAATCCACGCTCACGATGTCGCCAAAGCGCAACTGCCGGTCGTTCGCCAGTCCGTGAACCACTTCATCGTTCACCGAAAGGCACAGATGACACGGAAATTTCCGGTATCCGAGAAACGCACTCTTCGCACCGCGTTTCCGCATCTGTTCCGCTGCAAATTCATCCACCTGTCGCGTCGTCACGCCGGGCTTCACGAACGCGGCGAGCTCTTCGAGCACTTCCGCCGCAATCGCGCCGGCCTGCCGCATGATCTCCAGCTCACGTTCAGTCTTGATGAGGCTCATTTCAATCTTCCCAACCTTGCTCCAGCCAAAACACGCCGGGAGTTTCAATCAAGAGCAGGACTGAACCGTTCATCAAACGCGCCCGCGCAGCTTCCCTTTCTTGAGGAAGCCGTCGTAATGCCGCATCAACAGGTGCGACTCCACCTGGCGCATCGTGTCCAGCATCACACCAACGGTGATCAACATGCTCGTGCCGCCGAAAAATTGGGTCACGTTCGGCGGAATCCCCATCGCGTCCTGCAACAAGATCGGGATGATGGCGATGATCGTCAGGAAAATCGCGCCCGCAAGCGTGATGCGGCTCATGGTGTTGTGCAAAAACTCGCTCGTCGGCTGGCCGGGTCGCACACCCGGGATGTAACCGCCGTTCTTCTTCAGGTCATCCGCGATCTGAATCTCGTTGAACTGTGTTGCGACCCAGAAATAGGAGAAGAACAAAATCATCAAACCGAACATGAACAGGTACCAGAAGGATCCCTGGTTCAAGGCGGTGGCGATGCCGCGCAGGAACGGCTGGTCGTAACGGTTGCCGAGGAAGAGGAAAATCTTCTGCGGGAACATCAGGATCGCCGACGCGAAAATCACCGGCATCACGCCTGCGTAATTGACACGCAGCGGCATGTAGTTCGTTCCTCCGGCGTAAATCTTCCGACCGACCGCGCGCTGGGCATATTGCACCGGAATCTTCCGCTGCGCCTGCGTGACAGCAATCACTCCGGCCACCACACCCACCAACAACAGAACCAGCGCTGCGGCGTGGCCGATGTTGAAATTGTTCTCAGGCGAGAACATGTCCTTGATGCCCGTGAACGCCGCCGGCAGACGCGCCAGAATGCCGATGGTAATGACAAGCGACACGCCGTTGCCGATGCCGCGCTCGGTGATCTGCTCACCCAGCCACATCAACAACATCGTACCCGTCGTCAGACACAGGACGGTCTGGATGCGATACCACCAGATGTATTGATCCGCGTAAAGAACGAGGCTGCCACCCTTCCAACCTTGAAAGATGCTCGCGGGATTTTCCCAGCCGAACGCCATGAATCCACCCTGAACCAAACACAATGCTACGGTGAGATAACGTCCGTATTGGATGATCTTCGCGCGCCCGCCTTCTTCCCGGGCGAGTTTGCTCAATTGCGGAATCACCGCCGTCAGCAACTGGATGATGATGGTGGCACTGATGTAAGGCATGATGCCCAATGCACCCACGGCGCAATGCTCGAGCGCACCGCCAGTGAACAGGCTGTACATACCAAGCATCCCGCCATCACCACGGGAAACCTCGCCAAAATATTTCGTCAACTCGGCGCCGTCCAAGCCGGGAATGCGCACAAACGCAATGAGCCGGCAGACGCCCAGCAACAACGCGGTGAAAATGATCCGGCTCTTGAGTTCCGGAATCTTGAAGCAATTCGC
Source organism: uncultured Bifidobacterium sp. (assembly GCA_964520235.1). GTDB lineage: Bacteria > Verrucomicrobiota > Verrucomicrobiia > Limisphaerales > JADLHS01 > JADLHS01. The sequence continues at coordinate 6,763 of CAZFNB010000050.1, forward strand.
GAAGGTCTGGAAAAGGTTGCCGAACATGCGTGGTTGATTTCCCCTGAAGAATTACCCCTTCACCGCAGGTTTCGCGGCCACCACTTCACAAGTGCCGCCCTTGGCTTCGATCTTCGACTTCGCCGACGCGCTGAATGCATTCACAATCACAGTCAGCTTCTTGGTCAGATCGCCGTCGCCGAGAATTTTCACGCCATCGCCGCGCCCGTTCACAAGGCCTGCGCCGCGCAATGCCGCCTCGTCCACGCGGGCACCATTGTCAAAAGCGTTCAGCGCCTCGACATTCACAGGCAGGTAGCGCGTGGTAAAACGGGCGTTGTTGAAACCGCGCTTGGGAATGCGGCGGATGAGCGGCATCTGGCCGCCTTCAAAACCGATGCGGATGGAACTGCCCGAGCGCGCGGTCTGGCCCTTGCCACCGCGACCGGCAGTTTTGCCGTGACCGCTGGATTCACCCTGGCCAAGACGTTTGCGGCGATGCTTCGCGCCGGGACGGGGTTTAAGATCGTGTAGTCGCATAAAAAGTTCAGTTCGTTGCAGCAGCAGCGGCAGGCTCGGCCTTCTTGAGTTCGATGCCACGGCTCTTATAGATGTCCTCGCGACGGCGCAATTGCAGCAATCCATTCAACGTGGCCTTCACCACGTTTGCCGCGTTCTTCGAGCCGAGCGACTTGCTCAGAATGTCGCGCACACCGGCGGATTCAAGCACAGCACGGACGGTTTTGCCTGCGATGATGCCTGTTCCCGGGGAAGCCGGGCGCAGCAAAATACGAGCACCATCAAATTCGGAATAAACTTCGTGCGGAATGGTCGCGTCCTTGAGCGACACAGGAACCATCTGGCGGCGGGCAAGCTCGCCACCGCGACGGATCGCATCGGCCACTTCAGCCGCCTTGCCAAGCGCGATGCCGACACGGCCTTTCTTGTCGCCGACGACGACGAGCGCGCTGAAATTGAAACGGCGTCCGCCCTTGACGACCTTGGACGAGCGGTTGATGAACACGACCTTCTCGGTGAGTTCCTCACCCTGCTGCCCGTCAAAACTCATCTCAGGCGCTTCCGTGCCGGAACGGTTGCGACGACCGCCGCGCCCACCGCGAGGTCCGCGCTGTTCCTGGCTCTCGCCACCCGTTGATTTTTTTTCTTCAGCCACAGTATGTTTCTCCGGTTTCGAGTTGATTAAAATTGCAGGCCGGCCTCGCGCGCGGCATCCGCCAGCGCCTTGACCTTGCCGTGATAACGTGTGCCGCCGCGATCGAACACGACAGCCTTGATGCCCTTGTCCAACGCGACCTTGGCCGCGGCGTTGCCGACGGTCTGCGCGCTCTTGACGTTGGCAGAAAGCTTCTGGCCCGTGAGCACCTTGCTGCGCGTGGACGCCGCCGCGAGCGTTTTGCCCGCGATGTCGTCAATGAACTGGACGTAAATGTGGGCGTCGGTGAAGCACACGCTCATGCGCGGGCGGGCGGACGTGCCGCTGACCTTGTTGCGCACGCGCCAGTGGCGCAACTGGTGAAGACGATGTTTCTTTTGAGTTTGCATTGTGGTCGCGTCACGGATTGGGCCGTGACGAAAAATTTATTACTGAACGGTCTTGCCTTCCTTGCGCTGGACGTGTTCGCCCGCGTAACGCACACCCTTGCCCTTGTATGGCTCGGGCGGATAATAGGAACGAAGCTCCGAGGCCACCTTGCCCACAAGATGCTTGTCCGGGCCTTCGATGGTGAGCTTGGTGTTTTCCTCGACCGTCACCTTGATCTGGTCTGGAATGTTGTAATTGATCGGATGCGAGAAGCCGAGGCTCATGTTGACGACCTTGCCCTGCACGGCGGCCTTGAAACCGACGCCCTGGATTTCAAGCTTCTTGACGAAACCGTCGGTGACGCCCTTGACCATGTTGTTGATGAGTGCACG
>CAZFNB010000051.1:0-8612 GCA_964520235.1 uncultured Bifidobacterium sp.
ACTTTTGCATCACGCCAGTAGGTTACACCGTCTGTGCGGTTCAGATTCCCGCCGGCAGCCAGCCCCAAGGTGAGCAATACAAAACCGATGAGCACCACCCGCGTTGCGACGATATCGAGACGCTGGATCGGCGGGATGAGCGACAACATCGCCCGCAGTTTGTCGAACTTGAGGTTGTGTTGTTGCGTCAGAAACATCGTTGCCGCCGCTGCGCCCATGCCGAACGCGCCGTAGGCCAGAAGAATCAACGCCGCATGCATGCTGGACAATGCCCCGGTGAACTCCGGGCGCGGGCCGTGCGGCGGGTCGAGCGCGGGCATCAACGCGAACACACCCAGCGCGAACAACACCGGCGATGCGAACACACCCAGGAAGCGCAGCCGCGGCAGCAGGCCCACGATGAGATACGTCAACGCCAGCGCCCAGGTCGCGAACGTGGTGGCTTCGTAAAGATTGTTGACCGGACAGCGGTTGATGGAGAAACCGCGTTTGATCATGGCGCAGGTGTGCAATGCGAACGCCAGCGCGATGATGAGGTAGTTGATGTGATCGTCCCGGCGGAAGCCCCTCCGCCAGAGAAACACGGAATAGACCAGGCTGATGCAATAAACAGCCACAGCCAGCAGAAATGTGTGACGATCAGTGAACCAATCCACGCAAACAGGTTAAACGCAGGGGGCAGGGGAGCAAGAGACAATTGCCCGGAGACGGTGGAAAAAACAATTTCAGCCGCGCGATTGCCAAGAAAGAGTCAGTCGAGGAACCCAGACGAGGACTGTATCGCTGGAGTATCTAGCCCGTAATATATCAAAAGATGGAAACATCGACGTGTATGACATCGCCCGACTGAAGTATGTAATCGTGAGGTAAACTTGGGATGGCGTCCTTCGGGGACGCAAGGAAGTCACGTGGGTTGGTGTCGTACCAAACCAACGGGCATTTAATCCCTGTTCTGAGCCTGGAATGCCTATGCAGAGTCACTGCATTTCCGGTTCGGCTTTGTAAGCGCAGTTTCTTTGAATAAGCAAAATCGGTAAACCCACCTGCATAGTTGATGGCTTGGGTTATTGTGCTTCCTTCAGGAATTTGTTCGGCCCCCTGAATTCGTATCTGCCCTTGCAATGTCACTTCTATTCGATTGGTTGAGTATGACCTCTCTGGTAGGGCAATTTCAGCTACGAATCCTTTGCGACTCGATTGTTCCATTGCGTAACTAGGAAAGTATAACAAAAAAGGAACTTGGTTGACTGGACTGACGGCATTCCACCAAGGTTGGGTTCGTGAGCGGTCATCATTTTTTGGTGTGGTACAACCTGCCAGTGTAATTGATATTACAATTGCCCCTGTGAATCTAAAAACACAATGAGATATGCACATACGCTGTACGACATTGGACAATCAGGCGATTGTGCCGTTCACTGGAAGTTAGTTTCAAACCCGGCGTCGAGCGTGCGTAAAGAAAACATGAGGGCAGACACGTGGAACGCCGGTGCGTCCCCTGTCTGCCCTCATGTTTTCTCTATGACCCCTTCATGACAGATCACGCCAGTGGGTGGCCCTTTCATGCCCCATCGCCCCAGATGGATTTGCCTGGATGAGCCGCCACCCGCAATGTCTCTTTGTAGGTTTGATTCATCGGTTCGTTTTGGATAGGATGCGGACGCTTACTGAATGTCCATGAAGTTGCAACTTGACGGCGAAGCGTGGTCGGCGGTGCTGGCCGATCTTGCCAATGCTCTCGGCAAAGAAGGTTCACCGCTCCGGCTCTGCCTCATCGGTTCGGCGGCTTGTTTGTTCGGCGGCATGGATGGACGCACTTCCGCCTACCTCGACATCTGGAAACCTGCGAGCGATTACGACCGGCTGGAACTCAAGACTGCGGTGGAAAAGATCGGACTGCTGTTCGACCCCAAACAAACGCTCGACCCCGACCGTCCCTATCTGCAACTCGTCGAGCCGGGGCTGACGCAACTCGGGACGTTTGAACCCGTGTTGATCGAACGCATGGGACGGCTGCATCTCTATCGCCCGCCGGTGGAAAACCTCATTGCCGCCAAACTCATCCGCGCCGAACCGAAGGATTTGGGCGACATCCGTTTTTTGTTGAGTCGCCATCGTCCGGATTTGCGACGCATCCAGGGCATCATTGCGGAATTTAATTCCCAAGCCCGCGAACGCGCCACCGAAAACCTCGTTTATCTCGACGTGCTGGAAACCTGAACATGAATGCCCGCGAAGAAGAATTGACCGCCCGCGCCCTGCTGGCCGACCCGGCCCAGGTGGATGTTTATCTCCAACAAAAACGCTGGGCCGAACTCGCCGCTCTTGTCCGCTTTGCCCGCCGCGATGTGCCGGTGCAACTCGCGCAGACCGACCCCGCACTGTACCGGCAGTTGCGCGAACAGATCACGCGCTTCTTCCTCCGCGGTGGCGATGTCTTTTCCTTGAAACGATTGGAGACGTTGGCCGGGAGATGAACCCGTGTCAGATTCGCACAACGCTTTAGTTTTGAATCGCTCTTCACTGGCCGGTTTTCATCCGCTCGGTGACATCATAAACGTCAGAGCATAATTCTACGACCTTTACGGCCCGCCCGTCATTCCCATGTCAATAGGTGGCCACGCGTGCCGTCTATGTCTTTGCCGGGATGTAAAACTGGAACACGGTGGTGTGTTCTTGGAACGTTGCTGGCGTCAATACGGGCTGCGATGCGGTTTTGAGACAGTGCTCCGGGTTGGATTGAATGATCGGGGTCGCAGGTTGCGCGGGAGTGGACACGGGTTCACTTGGCGGCGGTGTCAAACCCGGCGACGAGCGGGTGTGATCCGAACCGATGCCCCAGTTGGGGAGGGTGAGAGCGTAGTTGCCGTTGCTCTTCCATTCGCGGGCCAGGCGGGCTGAGGAGAAGCAGTCTGTGGGGCTGTAGCTGTCCTTGTGCAGTGGTGCGGTTAGGTCACGCCGCGCGATTGGCAAGAAAGAGTCATCTGCTGCTTGTCTTCAGGAACATTTGAGAGGGCAGGCATGAAGTGGTGTGGTTGTGGTTGGAATGAATGACGTGAACTCTGAAACTCAAAATGGAACCGTTTCCACTTCCGGTTTGCCGCTGGCGGCTGGCGGCTTTTCTGTTGTGGGCGCGGGCGGAGTGTTGCCGGTCTCCGGCTTCGTGACATTTGCGGGTGAGGACTGGAATTTCAGGTAGGACAGTGTGACCTGGCAATTTTGGAGGCTGCTCTCCGGGTAGTTGTGATGCACGATCAATCTGGAGATCACGCCATCTGCCTCAAGCAGATCAATGCATCCATTGATTTCGTTCAGCAGTTCGGTCTGGGACTCGGCCACGCCCAGCGCCCAGCGGTCGCAGTCTTCGGAATTGTGGGCTTCGAGGAACGGTTTTCTTTTTTCCTCCGGCAGGTCGGCGGTGACGATTGGAAAGAAGACGTACTGGTCAGCCGTGCCAAGTCCGACGGCCTGGGAGTAAAGCAAAGCGTAGTCGTGGACCACCACCGAGTCCGTATGCTCTCCGAGCAGACTGAACAGAAGATCATATCGGACTCCCGGCGAGTATTCATGCTGGGCAAAGACAGCCTGGGCGACGCTGCTCCCGGACATTCCTTTGATGCTGTAGGCTTTTCTTTGCAACGCGTCCTTCAATGTCTTGAGGCCGCTGGATTTGAACGCCATGGCCACCTGCGCGGTGCTGTAATACGGCCTGCTGAAACGGATTTTGTACTCTCTCTCACGGTTTTGAGAGGCGGTGATGCCGGAGACGATCACGTCCGCCTGGTTGTCGGACAGCAACCGGAACATGTCGGCCCATTGTACGTTGACGAACTGGGGTGAAAGTTGCGGCAGGTTGAGTCTGGCTTTCAGATGACGTGTGATTTCGGCGATGATGTCCGCGTCCAACCCTTCGTAGTCGCCGGGGCCTTTTTTTCTGATGGTGTCACCGAAGCGTTCGTTGAATGCCGATGTGCCCACCACCAGCCGCTGTGACAATGCGATCCTGCTCAGGGCGTTGTCGTAGATCTCGAATTGGGCCACCTCGCTCCAGTCGCCTTTTGCCACCTTGGCGTCCTTGGTTCGCAATGTCCTGACCCGCCAGTATATCTTGCCGAGCAGTTTTGAATTCTGCTGTGCCCGTTCGAGAATGAGGCTGTTGATGGGGGTCTGCTTGGAGAACGTTGCCTTCTCCGTGAAATTTGTGGAGGTGGATACTTCCACTTCAAAAGAATCCATGTCTGGAACGCGCAACGCCGACCATTCGAGGAGCACTTTCGAGCCATAGACAGCGGGTGGGAATTCCGGGTTTCTGGCGCGCGGCGACAAGATCACGGGAATCTGGAGGCTCGCAGAAGGGGCTGACGGTCCGGGCTGGGGTGATGGCTGCCGCCAATGTTGATAGCCAAAGAACGCTGCGACCAGCACAGCCATGCCTGCCAGCGCTCCCACCAGTTTTCCTTTCCAGGGTGTGGCGACTGGTTTGCCGGCGGTGGGGCTTCCGGACGCGATCGTGGTCTGGGCGGGTGATTTTTCGAGCTCCTTGTGGATCAGATTTTTTATCAACCGCAAGATCTCGGTCCGGTGATGCTTCATGTCCCGCAAGCTGGTGACCGCTTCGGACAATGGTTTGTTGGGAGTTGGATAGACCTGAAAACGGCTGATCCACCTGGAATTCTCATTGTGACCCCAGATGACGGTGGAGACGAGGATGGGAAACACAGCCATCTCTCCCTTTTCAACCCGTTCCCGGATCACGGACAATTCATGCGCAGCGATGAACTGGGACGTGATGAAATCCTGGCTCACGAGGATGATGGCCAGGTCGGCTTCCTGTAACCGCTTCTGGATGTCTCTGGCAAAATCCTCCCCGATCTTCTCATCCAGTGAGGAGTCAATCCACAGGTCCACACCGATCAACGCGAGCTGTTCCTTGATCCATGCGATCATGGGTGGCGCGGAGATGCCGGGCAGCCCGGCGCCCCGCACCCATTCGCTATCCTGCCTGCTGTAGCATTAGAAATGCCTTCATGTTCTTTTTCATTTCCTCCGCAGATCAACTTCGCCATCCGCACAGAGCGCGACACGTTCCCGCCGCGTAAACGATCAGATTCCCTTTTTTGCCAGAACCTCGGATACGTACGCTCGCGGCCACGCGTACAGGCTGTCCCGGCAAAAAACGATCTTCTGCCGCCCTGCGAAATTCATCTCCTCCTGAAGCGCCTGCAATATCGCCGCTCCTGCGAGGATCTGGGTGGGTGAAAAATTGGATTGGATCGAAGTTTGATTGTCCCGGGCGATCTGTTCGGCTCCAGGCTTCACGTTTTCTGCCGGGTAATCGTATGCCGATCTGGGGTTGGCCTGTACTTTTTTCAACCAGCCGGCGATTTGCTCGGCCTTCAGTTCCAAGCGATCTTTTCCCTCACCGATCCGGGCATCCGGTGGAGCAAGCGCGCTGCTCATCACCCAGCAGATCCCGCCCGTCAGATACAGCACGGTCCGGTTTGCGAATGCCGGGTTGTCATTCACCACCAGCCGCAGGTTTGGCGCGATCTCCCGCTCCTTGATCGCTTTCAATTCCTTGAGATACTCCTGCTCAGGCCGGGTTGGGTCCGCCTTTTTGCCGACCACCCTCACACCGTCTGCAAGCCGCACAGTGTCCGCGTAGCCCTTTCCGTCCAGTGTCTTGTAGTACACCGCCTTCGTGTTTCCACCACCAACGTCAATCAACACCACGTTCGGCAGTTCCGTGGCTGCAACCAGCCCCTTCAACGTCAACCGCGCCTCATCCTTGACACCCACGTAAACCAGCTCCCGCCCCAGCGACCTTGATATCTCATTCTTCAACGGCGTGGCTGTCTCTGCCTCGGCAAGACCCGAACTCCCCAGCAGATAAATGCTCTCCTTGTCCACACGATGATCCCGCACCATCGTTTCCATGATCGAACCCACCACCCTCACGGCGTTTGCGATGGCCGTCGGCTCAATGGGCCTGACCTCACGCGGGTCGAAAGCAAACACCGTCTTTAGTTTGACCGCCTCACCTGTTCCGGCCGCATTCTCGCATAGTTGCGCACGGATACCCGCACTCCCAAGTTCGATGACTCCGTAAACCTTGTTGCTCGTCTCGGCTGCGCATCCGTTCCAAGCCAGGAAAAACAGCGCCGCACATAGCACGCTCATGACGGGAAAACCGCGCGCGGCACTCCAACTGCCCAAACCCTCCGTCCCCGGACTCCGGATGGCGGTTACGCTGGCAGACCCGGCAACTGAAGACGCCGACGCCCGCCGTTGCGCCGGTTTGCATGTTACCTGGGAATATTGTTGCATGGTCTCTTCCATCGCCGCCTCGGCGAACTTCTTGCCGATGAGTCTTCCACCCCTCTGATTGGGAGTATCACCGTGAACTTCATCCAGTGAGTGAACTGATGCTTCCTGAACCAGCCCCAAGCGTCAAGCGGTGAGTAAGTCCGGTGCTGGATCAGCATGGTGGGACGAGGCTGTTGACGAGCCTGTGGCAGGCGATCAAACGAGGCAGGTCAACTTTCAGGATTTTGTAACACACCCTCTGAACACAACCGCACAAATAAAGCCAAGAATTGCGGCGAAAAATAGTGCTTTCAGAAACAACTGACGCTTTGCCTGATCTTGTTTTGCCATGCTCGGAGTTTTGGAAATTCCGCTGATTCGTTTTCACGGTTGGATCTTTACGTGAAAGCGAAGCGAAATACTTTTTGGATTCAAAAGCTCGCCTCTTAATGTGCATGAATCTTCCAAGGAATCGTTCCGGTTCAATGTTCAGTGTCCGCCTGCTCGAAGACTTTCAGGATTTTGTTGAAGGCATCCTGGATGTCGTTGTAATCGCGGGCATCCACGGTGAAGCGGGCGTCCTTGTTTGGCCGGGCGATGATGTGCCCGTCGTTGAACAAAATGGTTGCGGACTTCTGGCGGTGGCTGGTGCGGTTCTTGACGTTGAAGATTTCAAGATCGGGCGGGGCGAGAAAATTGACATCCACGAGCAGCGCCCGGATCGGCTGGCCATTCCGGTTGTCGCCAAGTTTGTCGAGCATGATGTGTTCGGGTTTCAAGCTTGTGGCGGGTGTGTCAAAGAGCCGGGTGTTGCCCGCGTGCCGGTAGTAATAGCCGCCTTGGGCCTGGGTTGTGCCGACTTTGGCGAGTTCCGCCTCGGCATCGAGCGGTTGATCGTTGCCGGGACAAAACAAGACCTTCGGTTGCGAAGCGAGGTGTTGTGCCAGCAAAAGTCCCGCGCCAACCGGTGCGCCGCCCCGTAGTGAAAGCAAACTCGTGGGCGCGCCGGTGGACGGATAAAACTCGGCTGGATTTGTGAACGGCGGGGCTTTGGGGCCGAAAGGGATTTTTCCGTCGAAATCCTGCGCGTAGGCAATGACAGCGATGCCGGTTTGTCTCAGGTTCGACAGGCAGACTGCGCGCCGGCCTTTTTCCTTGGCCGAGGACAGGGCAGGAAGCAGCAGCGCGGCAAGGATTGCGATGATGGCGATGACGACAAGCAGTTCGACGAGCGTGAAGCCTTGAGGCAGGCGTTTCCGGATTTGTCGTTGTCGCTGATGGCACATGGTTCTGGCGTTTGTGCCAGCATTGTTCACGTTTTCGCGCAAATCAAGGGAATCATCCGCTTTGGTGCAGGCATCAGGGCAGTTGTCTGGCTTGATAGAAACGGCTGCTCGATCCGGCTGACGGGTCAATGAAATCATTTGTGCCCGTGGCGTTGGTGATCGTGGTCAGACTCGTCCAAGCCGCTGGCGCTGTGGTGATGTTGGTGCTGGAGAGGATTTCAAACGCGAGGCCGGGATCGCTCAGGAGTGTGAACCGGAACTGGCCGTTGGTCGAAACCGGGTTCACCAGAACGGGCGCGAGACTGGAGGTCAACCGGACATTGTCCAAGTCCCAATAGCCGCCTTGCATATTGGAACTGACGGTGGACATGAATTGAATTCCGATGTGCCGACCAGCCCAGGCGTCGCCAGGTTTCACCGTGGGAACATTGACCGAGCAATCAATCAGATGCGTGTTGTTGCTGAAAACCGACGGGGTGTTGGTAAGTGTGGTCACCGCCACAGGAATGCGGTTGCTGCCGGCGTCGCGGTAATACAGGCTCAGTTCGAGCGTCACGCCTTCCTGCATCCCGCCGCCGGTGCCGATGACACCGACGGTCATGCGATAGGATTTGCCGACATCGTAAGTGGCGTTGAATGCGTGGCCCGGTTCGGTGTCGTTCCAGTCCATCGAATCATAGTCCTGAAACGTCGTCACCTCCGGCACGGCAAACAGCCAGATGGCCTGATTGCCGTCGCAGTTGTCAATGTGATTGGAACTGCCGACGATGGTGTTTTTGAAGCCGCCGACGTTGTAGCTCCAGAAGAAACCGCCTTCTTCGACATACCAATCCGGCTTGGACGTTTTTGCCCACGAATCTATGTTGGGATTGACGTAGAAAATGGCCGGCGACTCGAAGGACGCGTTCGGCACAGGAATCGTTTCAGCGTGCGAGATGCAAATCCATCCCGTCAATGCTGTCGTAGTGGCCATTGCCGCGATGAGTTTTCGTTTCATGCCACCAACTGGAAAAGGTTCTC
>CAZFNB010000052.1:0-8568 GCA_964520235.1 uncultured Bifidobacterium sp.
CATCATCCAGCCGAAGGATGGTTACGTGACGGTGGTGACACCCATCGAGGACACGCCGGGATTCAAGGCCGGAATACTCGCGGGCGACCGTATCATGAAAATTGACGGCAAAAACGCCGAGAAGATGTCCAGCGGTGACGCTGTAAAATTGCTGCGCGGCGAACCCGGGACGGAAGTGATCGTGACCATTTTCCGCCCGTCATCGAGCGAAACAAAGGAATTCAAACTCACCCGCGCTGTGATCAAGGTGGACATGGTCAAGGACGTGAACGGAAAGAAGGAATTTCCGTTGCTTGAAGACAAGATCGGGTACCTGCGCATCACCCAGTTCGGTGAAAAGACCAGCGAGGAAATGGATGCCGCATTGAAGAAACTCAAGGCGAAAGGCATGACGGCGCTCGTTCTGGATTTGCGCTGGAATCCCGGCGGCCTGCTGGATCAGGCGGTTGCAGTCTGCGAAAAATTCCTGCCGCGCGGCCAGCTCGTTGTGAGCACCGAGGGCGCAAACACGACCCAAAGCACGGTCCGAAATGTCACAGGCCGCAGTGGTGAGTTCCGCAACATGCCCGTGGTGGTGCTTGTCAATTACGGCAGCGCCAGCGCATCCGAAATCGTTGCGGGCTGCCTCCAGGACTGCGCGTCTCTCAACGTTTGCAAGGCGATCCTTGTCGGCGAAAAGACTTTCGGCAAAGGCTCCGTCCAAAGCATCCTTCCGTTGCAAGGCAACTGCGCCTTACGTCTCACCACGGCGAAATACTACACACCCAGCCACAAGGTCATCCACGAGCACGGCATCACGCCGGACATTTACGTGGCGTTGAGCGATGAGGAGGAGCGTGACATCGCCCTCAAGCGTGCGCCCGGTGGATTGGAAGTGCTGGATGAAAAAGACCGTGACCGCGTCAAGAACTCCCATGATCCGCAACTCGAGCGCGCCGTGGATGTGCTCAAGGGCGTGATGCTGTTCACCGCGCGCGCGCCCGAGCCGGAGAGCAAGCCGCGTTCGGACAAGATCGCATCCAAGGGCGCGGAAGCTTTGACCCGCTGAAAGCTGCCATGCTTCAGCGAAACCCATGACCGTTCTCGCGCTCGAAACTTCCTGCGATGAAACCAGCGCCGCCGTCGTTCGCGACGGCGTTGTGCTTTCCACGGTCGTCTCGTCACAGATCGGGATGCACGCGGAGTATGGCGGCGTTGTTCCCGAACTGGCCGCGCGCGAGCATCTCAGAAATTTTCAACCCGTGACACAGGCCGCGTTGAACGGGGCAGGCGTGACTCCTGGTGCGATTGATGCCGTGGCCGCGACTCAGGGGCCGGGCTTGCCGACGGCGCTCATCGTTGGGTTCAAGGCGGGGCAGGGGATTGCGTATGCTCTGAACAAACCGTTCATCGGCATCCATCATCACGAGGCGCACTTGTATTCACCGTGGATCAAACGCACCGGTGACGTGCACGTCGCTGACTTCTCAAGTTTCGAGCCTAACGTTTCGCTCATCGTCAGCGGAGGGCACACGATGCTGGTTCACGTCGAGGCGGAACTGAAACATCGCGTGTTGGGCGGTACGATTGACGACGCGGCGGGCGAGTGTTTCGACAAGACCGGTAAGCTCATGGGGCTGGCGTACCCCGCCGGGCCGATCATTGACCAGCTCGCGGAGAATGGAAACGCCGCTGCGTTTGATTTTCCCCGCCCGTTGATGAACGATCCGAACGACGATTTCAGCTTCAGCGGGCTGAAGACTTCCGTGCGCTATTTCATCCGCGACAACCCGAAGCTTCTGGAGAACGATCAATCCATCCGCGACCTGTGCGCAAGTGTCCAGGCTGCGATCGTTGAAGTGTTGGTGACGAAAACGATGCGCGCTGCGAAACGGCTCGGTGTACGATGCGTGACGGCGTCAGGTGGCGTGACGTGCAATCGTGGGTTGCGCAAGGCACTGACGGAGGCTTGCGCCAAACGTGGGTGGGTGTTGCGGCTTGCGGAAAGCAGCCTTTGCACGGATAACGCGGCAATGGTGGGAATTCTCGCCGAACGAAAACTCAAAGCGGGATATGTCGGAGATTTCGATACCGAAATCGCGCCGGGGTTGCTGCTTGCTTGATAATTTACCTTCCCCGCCTTGGCAATGTTTTCGGTCGCATCGGCGGCGGCATCGGGATTTTTGGTGGTGCAGAAGGTTCACCCGCCTTTGGCCAGTGTTTCTGGGCGATCTCCAGAATCTCCTCCGCTGCGTTCACGATGCGCGCCTTCGGTTTCGGCCTTTCAGGTTCGGCGAGTTGAGGTTTCACTTCGAGTTGCTCGATTTTTGAAGACAACCAGTCCTCGGCTTTGGTGACTGCCTCGCCGATCTTGGTTTCCGGGAACTTCATCTCGCCGATGTTGAAGTCCGAAAGTGACTTCAACTTGTCCATGGTTTCACCGGCGGATTTCACGACCTCGTTCCATTTGTCCGACATGGTGGCGAAGCGCTGGTAGCCGTTGACGAGCCATTCAAGTTTGCCCGTGGCGATGTCCAGCAACAATCCGTGGACGGGCACCGCCGCGCCGATGAGCGGGCTGCTGCGGATGATGTCGCACGCCTTGATGACGTTCTGCCGTTCGCTGGCGAACATGCCGAAAAATTCATTGACGTTGTCGGGAAGCAGGTGGCGTTCGACGCCGAGGGACTTGAAACGTTCAATCAACTGCATGGTGTTCGTCTTGCACACGAGACAATCCGAGTGACCGATGACGGCGATCTCATTTCCGCCCTTGACCGCGCAGGCAAGCGCGAGCGAACGCATCGTGCTGGAGGTCGGCCCGGTGATGATATTGCCCGCGTTGCGCAGCCAGATGAACTGTTCCTCGGGAATGCCGAGCACCTCGGGGATGAGCGGGTTGAGCCGCGCGTCAATGCAGGTCAGCGCCGCGACGGGCAGGTGTTCCGCGAACTCGGAAGGTCGCAAGCCGGCGGTGGTGTCGCCAGCCACGGCCTTGTGGTTCGCCTCGATGATGGCTTCAAACAGTCGCATGGTCTTGATGGGTTGCGGTTCGTCGCCGGTTCACAAGCCGGAGTCTGGCAGCAAGTATCCACCGGCGACATTACAGTTTTCAACTGCTTTTCTCATGCACGCCTCGACCTTGCGGGCCGGGCGTTGTCCGTCGTCAATGCGGTGTAGGCAGCGTTGATGGCCTTTGCCCATTCTTCTGCATGGTGGCGCGCGGTCTCATCCAGTGTCGCAAACCGGTCGGGGTGACACTCCTTCATGCGGTTGCGATACGCGGTCTTGATCTCGGCGAGAGAAGCTTGCGCACTGACGCCAAGGATTTCATGGGCAGACAGCGCCTCCGGCTCTTGAGCCATGGTTTCCGTTTCAGGTTCAGGCCCGGGTCTGGCACTGTGCCGGGCTTGTTGTTGTTGTTCCCGGATAAGAGGTGACAGCAGCAATCGAAGCGGCTCGGAAAGCAACGCATAAGATTTGTCGGGCCGGAGTAACAGCACGCCTTCAATTAATCCCAACTGACGTTTCAATCCGCCAAGGCTCATGCCGTGGCACGATTGAAGAAGTTCCGTCAAAGCGAAGGATTTTTTCCGGCTGGCAAGAATCGAGATTGCCACGGCGCATGATGCGACATTCAACTGCCGCAAGCCCCGGGCGCGTCGGGCGTGGTGGATGGAATCACGAATGAGACGCGGCCCGAAACTGTAACACTCGCGCAGCAACCAGAGCGGGAGGTTGTGCATGTCGTCGCGCTCCGCGATCTGGCTGTCCAGGGTGAACAATCCGATGACGACTGCGGTGAACACGGTGCTGACTGCCCAGGCGACACCGGAATTTGGAAAGATGTAGTAGGCAAAGCTCGAAAAGACGAACCAGAGAAACGCGAACATCAACGCCAGCACAGCGAATCCTGCAACAAACGCCAGCGCACAGGAGATGGAGGAGAGTGTGATGCCTTGCCTGCGTTGCCGTGCAAGCCATGCAGCGATTTTGTCGGAAGCCATTTCGTGAGTCACGGTTTGACTTCCACTCGGAAAAAGACTGGTGCGCCGTTGGTGCGAGGTGGCAGGGTGAACCCGGTGTTTGCAGTCGTGGCTTGGATCCAACCCGAGTACGGCAGCCATGCAGTTCCATTCGTGCTTCCATGAACGCGATAGCCACGATCGGTTGATGAATTCCAGTCCAATCGCACAGTGTTGCTTGCAAGAAGCGATGCCGTGACGCGGAAGTTTGCGGGCAAACTCCCCGCCTGTGCCTGCACGCGGAACAAATTCGCGCTGTTGATTCCGACGGGTGTGATGGCATGGGTCATTGTCGTGCCGGAGGCCACAATCCATCCGGTGAACGACGACCACGCAGTTCCGTTTGTGCTGGTGAGAATGCGGTAGCTGAAGCCGGGGGCGACGGGCCACTCAAGTTGCACTGTTCCGTCACCGAGGAGACGGGCCGTGATACGAAAGGCCACAGGTGGATTGTTCGGATCCGTGCCTGCAATGAACTCGGCGAAATCACTCATGCCGTCCGCGTCAGTGTCTGTGAACTGCGTCCGGCTGTTGGTGACGCCGCCGAAGAAGGCAAGCTCCCATGCATCGGCCATGTTATTCGTGTTGGCATCCGCAAATGCGTAATTGCCGTAGAACACCACAATGCTTCCCGGCGCGAGCGTGTTGGTCTGCGTCGTCGGTTTCACGTAATATGGAACATCGCTGAATGTGACAACATATTGGCCGGGTGCGGCGTTGGTGACGAGTGACACAAGACCTTTACCCGCGAAATTGGTCGGGCCTGTGACGACGAAATGTGCCTGCCAGAGATTGTTTGAGATCTGGATCGTACCGCGCGGGATGTTTGTCACCGTCACGGAAACATCGTCAATCAACCAGCCTGGGCGCGGCGCGGCGTCGAAACCAAAGAGTTGATGAAACCAGACCAGATAGACCACCTGACCGGCGAACGGCGAGAGATCAATTTCCTCCTCTTCCCAGCCGAAGTTCGCGTCGTCCGTGTAAACCGCGAGCGAGACCGGATCCACAGTGGTGTTTGTGATGACAAGCAACTCACCGCCGTTGACGATATCGAGGTCTTCAAAGAAAAACTCGTAATTGTGCCAGAACTTGAGCGTGGCGGTGTTTCCGCCCGTGAGATCAATGGCCGGACTGATGAGGAAGGTTTCCGCGTAATCCAGGGGGCCGCCGCCGATGTTGCTGCCCCATGCGTTTGGCGGAGAATGTGCGCTGGTTTCGATGCCGTTATCTGGAATGCCCAGTGTCCATTCTGCGCCGGAGCCGTTGGCGCTCTGCACGCTCCAATTTGTTGTGCCCGTGTTCAAATTGTCTGACCACGGCGGTTGCAACGGTGTCAACGTGGTGAACGTGTAGAACTGGCCATTGTTATTGTCCACTCGTGCGTTGCCCGCGCTGTCCCGGCTGACGACTTGATAATAATAGGTCTTGTTCGGTTTCAAACCGGCCAGAGTCAGTTCGTGATCGGTCGTCGTGGTGGGATCGAATGCCGTGCGTCCAAGGAACGGTGATTCGCCGAATTGCACCAGCCCGTCCGCGTTCTCGCTCGTGATCCAACTGACGGTGGCCTCGACATAATCCGCCAACGAAGTGATGCTTGAGATCGCTGGTGAGTTGGTGTCAATCGTAGCCGTGGTCTGGATGAATGTGCTGGCCGAGGCGTCAAAGTATTGTCCGCGCAATGTGTCTCCGTTCTTTGCCCGTAACGCACCGGGAATGCTTGTGTTCGTTGCGGCAATGATCGCAAACGTGCCGCGAAACACTCCCGGCTCGATGGTTTCGGTCAGCGTGACCGTGATTCCGTTGGTTTGCGTATCCGTTGTGAACGTGTTGGTGATGCTGCCCAGTGCCACCAGGTCTGTGTCCGCCACCTCCACCGTCACAAGGCTCGGAACGGTGTAAGCCGGGCTGTCGAGCGCAATCGTGCCGAGTCCATTCACGCCGGGAACAAGAAACCGGACGACGTTCCGAAGCAGATGCGTGCGTTGGTTGGTGACGGTGTTGTCCCACGGCACGGCATCCAACGGAAATGAGAAGAACACGACGCGCCCGGGGCCGACGACTCCAGTCTTCGGCCAGCGCAATCCCGCCACCGCACCGCTGTCCGTCAACACAGGTACGGCGTTGCTGTTGACGCTGATGGTATCCGAGATGTCGCCGCTCGCGATGCCGAGCGGTGGGCCGACTTGGATCAGCGTATCCCAGATGATGTCGTAGAAGGAGTAGTCAAGCGTCGTATCAATACCATCACCCACCGGCGCTCCGGGCGTGCCTGCGATCTGTGGAACCGTGTCGTCCACCACGTAAGACTGGACATGAAGCACGTTCTGCCAGAATGAAGACGCGTTCACTTCGTCCAGACGCGAGAGAACCTCCATCGAAGCCACGAACAATCCACCTCCACCAGCGACGTAGTTGCTGATGGCGCTGCGTTCCGCCGCGCTCCAGACGCCGACAAGTTCCGGCACCCGCCACAACACCGCGCGATAAGGACGCAGATTTGTAACTGTGGGCGAGCCTAGAACCGCCGTGTCCCAAAGATCGTAGCTCACCCCAAGCTGATCCAATGCGTCGGTGTAGGTGCTGACTGGCGGTGAGCCAAACAGCGGCTCGTGGTTTCCATCCACGAGCAACAACGTAGATGTGGGCACGGCAACAAACGAAAACAACGTGCCGCTGTTGTTGTTCGTTGTCGTATTGCCGGCTTCATCGGTCGAAACAACGATGTATTTGTACCATTTGTTTGGGATGAGATCATCCAGTGCAATTGTGTGAGCCGTCTCGAACGCCGCGTTGCTCACGCTCAATGAAAGTGTTGTGTTCGTGTTGTAATGGATCGCGGAGGAGGCGGGTTCATCCGTCTGCCATGAAATCAATGTCTGGCCGAAGGCGTTCGTGGATGCGACGGCCGTGATGACAGGCGGAACAAAATCCCCGGTTGCGAACGCCGAACGATTGGACGATGACGAAGCGTCGAAGTAGCGAACTTCAATCGTATCGGCATTTGTGAACTGGAGCATGCCATCCACGGCGGCCGCGCCTGTCGAGGTGCTGATGCTGTTGGTGAACTTGCCCGTGCTGTTTGCGGCGAAGAGCGTGAGGTTCTCGCCGTTCGTTTCTGTCGAGCTGCGGACCAGCACACCGGCTGATGCATTGCCTGCCAGGTCGCGGTCGAGCAGCGTGACGTGGATTGTGCCGGGCGCCCGATAATGTCCGCGATCGAGAATCACAAGTCCTGTGCCGGGCGCGGGCAAATCACCGGAAACGACGAGTGCAAAATCCTGTTCGATGCCCGGTGTTTCCGTGCGTGCATCTTGAACAACGTTCCGCGCGATGATGCGTACAATATATTCGCCGGGCGTGGGCGCTGAGAAATGCACGGCTTCGACGTTGTTGACAGCATCCACAGCCACGGCGCTGGGAACAGATCCGCCCGCGCCGAAAAATTGATTGCCGCGGTAAACGCGACCGTCCGGTCCTGTGACTTCCAGATCGAGATCATTGACCAGTGCGGGAATCGCACCTGGAAATCCCGGCACGTCCGTGTAGGCCAGCGTGATCTTCAGAGGTTCATCGGAACTCGCGACCAGTATGCTTTGTGTGAAGCTCTGGTTGTTGGCGAGCAGCGCGGTCTGGTCAAGAAATTGAAACGCCCGTGACGAACCGATGATTTCGGTGAGGTCGGCGCGGCCCCAACCTTCGTCGTTGTTCGGAACAGGGGTCGTGCCGAGCAAATCGTCGAGGTCAACAGCGGAGTTGATCAACGCGGCTTTGACGAGTGCGGGGGATGGTGTCGCGTTGGTGTGCGTGGTGCGGTAATACTGAACGAACACGGCGGCGGCACCGGAGACGTGCGGCCCGGCCTGGCTCGTGCCACCGACGAAAAGATAATTGTCGGAAATGGGCGACCACGAATTGTCCTCCGGCGCAACGGACGATTTTGCCGAGGCAATCCAGGTTCCTGGCGCAACGAGGTCGGGCTTGATGCGGCCATCTTCGCATGGGCCGCGGCTCGAAAAATCCGCCATCGCCTCCGCGCCATCGCTGTAAATCAGCAGATCGTCCCGGTCGCTTTGTGATGCGCCGGTGGCGATGACGTTCTTGCCGACAGCCGGACTGCCGATGGTTCTTTCGCCCGGACCTGCGTTGCCTGCGGAGAATTCGAGGATGTAAGGTTGATCGCCTGGACTCAGGGCGTTTGCATCGCGCACCAGACCGTCGAATTCCATCGCGCTGATGTCATAGCGCCCCTGCGTATCGTCGCCCCAACTGTTCGAGCCGATGTCCGCGCCGGCATTCTTGGCGTCGCGCGTGAGTGTTTCAAAGCTTGGAGGCGGTTCATAATTTCCAATTCCGTCAAAGATGCGCTGGGCTATGATGCTGGAGTTGGGCGCCACACCAAGGCCGAAAAGATTACCGTTGTCGTCCACCTCACCTGTCGCACCGTTGCCGGCGATGATGCCCGCGCAATGCGTTCCATGGCTGTGCTCGTCCGCCGCGTCGCTCAACGTGCCGTAATAAAAAAAAGACGGCGTGCGGCCGAACATGTCCGGGTGCATTGTGG
>CAZFNB010000053.1:0-8538 GCA_964520235.1 uncultured Bifidobacterium sp.
CGTCGAACTTGCCCGTCACGCGGTCATCGAAGCGCACGCCGAACGCGAGCAACAAATCCGCGCCGTTCTTCAACTTCACCATCGGGTCGTTGAAGGTCGCGCGCTTCTCGTATTCGCCGTTCACCGCCCAGTTCGCCACCGCCGAACCGTGCATGCCCAGCCAGCGCAAGGACAGCGGGCTGGTTTCCGGGAAACCGCCCAAGCCCATCAATGTGGTGGTCACGGGGATGTTGCAGGCTTCGGCGAACTTCTTCAGTTCCGCCGCCGCGCCGCTAGTGATGATGCCGCCGCCGCAATAAAGCACTGGACGTTCGGCTTTTTCGATCAGGCCCATGATCTCGTTCAATGCGAGATCGTCTGCTTTCAAATCAGGTTGATTGTAGCCGCGCAAACCTTTCTTGATCTGGTCGAGCGTCGGCCAGACCGGCTGCGCCTTGGCTTGTTGCACGTCCTTCGGGAAATCAATCACCACCGGACCGGGACGACCCGATTGCGCGATGTAAAACGCTTCCTTCACGATGCGCGGGATGTCGTTGATGTCCGTGACGAGATAGCTGTGCTTCACGATGGGCAACGTGACGCCGATCATGTCCGTCTCTTGAAACGCGCCGCGACCGATCATCGCTTGCGTCACCTGACCGGTGATGGCGATGAGCGGGCAGGAATCCATGTAAGCGTCGGCAATGGCCGTGACGAGATTCGTCGCGCCCGGACCGCTCGTGCCCATGCACACGCCCGCCTTGCCGGTCACGCGCGCATAACCTTCCGCCGCAAACGACCCGCCCTGTTCATGGCGCGGGAGGATGGTGCGGATCTTGGATTTGGTGAGCGACTGATGGATTTCCATGCTCGCGCCGCCGGGATAGGCAAAAATGACTTCCACGCCTTCACGTTCGAGCGCTTCGACGAAGATGTCGCGGCCGAACATGGCTTTGCCGACCTCAGCGCGCGCGGGCGCGGACGGTTTGGCGGATTTCGCTTTTGCGGATTCAGTTGTTTTGCTCATGTGCTTTGGGGATTAAGATTACGATGAAGATTAAAATTAAGAAACAAAGGAAAACGCCCGGGCGTTCCAGTTCTTAATCATAATCTTGCTCTTATTCTTAATCATGTTTCCAGGTTAATGGCCGGCCAGCGCGGGCATCAAAAAACCCACAGCCGTTTCCAGCCGTGGGTTCTTGTTGAAATCATTTCAATCTCGACAAGCAGCCCCGGCATCGCCGGCTACGACGACTACCGCAACTACGACTTGTCTGACTGAACTTAACATTGTTTGGGAGTTTAATGGGCGCGCGGAAATGGTCAAGCCATCAATTGGCTCGGGTGCAACTGAAACTGCCATTGAATTCCGCAATTTAAGGCGTATTTCTGACGTTCCCGACTCAATTCTGTCCTGGCAGCAAGTTGCTACATCAGCGCTATTCCCGCTGTTGCCGGTTCACCCATTGTTTGATTCGGGATTCCAAAATATCCAGCGGCACAGCGGCGTTGCCGAGGACTTGATCGTGGAACTGGCGCACATCGAATTTGTCGCCGAGTTCTTGTGTCGCGTAGGCGCGGAGTTCCTTGATTTTTAGTTCGCCGATTTTGTAAGCCAGCGCCTGACCGGGCCAGACGATATAACGATCCACCTCGACGGTGATGTCGTGCGGATTCTTGCTGGCGTTGGCCAGGAAGTAATCAATCGCCTGCTGCCGCGTCCAACCCATCGAGTGCATTCCCGTGTCCACGACGAGCCGGATCGCGCGCCACATCTCGTAGGTGAGCTGGCCAAACTTGGAATACGGATCGGTGTAAAAACCCATCTCCGTACCGAGGCTTTCGGCATAAAGCCCCCAGCCTTCGACGAACGCGGTGTAACTGCCGTGCTTGCGGAATTCCGGCACGTCCGTCAATTCCTGCGCGAGCGCGATCTGCAAGTGATGGCCCGGAACAGATTCGTGCAACGTGAGCGCCTCCATTTCCCACGTCAGCCTCGTTTTGATATCGTAGGTGTTGGCGTAAAAGTATCCGGGACGGCCTGCGGCGGGCGAGCCGGGCTGATAATAAGCGGTGGTCTGCGACTTGGCGGCGTAATCGGGAATCGGTTTCACGCCGTAAGGCAGGCGCGGCAACGTGCCGAACAACCGCGCGAGTTCAGGATCAACGCGCTTGCAGATGTCGCGGTAGCCTCGCAACAGGTCGGCGGCGTTGGTATAGGAAAATTGTGAATCAGTCCGAAGAAACTCAAGGAACTCACCGAAGCTGCCTTTGAAACCGGTCGCAGCGATGACCTTGTCCATCTCGGCGCGGATGCGTTTGACTTCTGAGAGACCGAGTTCGTGGATTTGCTGTGGCGTGAGTTTGGTTGTTGTTGAAACGCGCGCACTGAATTCGTACCACGCCTTGCCGTCGGGCAGATCACCCATCGCGATGCTTTCGCGTGAACCGGGGACGTATTCATTCGCCAGAAAATCGTGAAGCTTTGAGAATGCAGGCAGGATTTTTTCTGCCAATACGGTTTCCGCAACCCGGCGAAGACGCGTTTGATCCGCCTGGGAAATCTCTTTTGGAAAATCGTAAAAGGATTTCAGAAACGCGCTCTTCTTCGGGTCTGGTTCGAGTTGATTCTTCACCTGTTGCGGCACGTCGCGGAGCGTGATACGCGGCGGGGTGACACCGGCAGCGAGGCCCTTCTGGAGCAGAACGATGGTTTGATCCACGACCGTCGGCACGCCATCCAGCCGTGCGAGCAGGTCTTCGTAATCCTTCACCGTGCGATGCGGCGCGAGTTCCAGCATCCGGGTGATGTCCTGCTGGATGCCGTTCATCTGCGTGATCTGAAAATACTCGCCGGGAAAGCGCGTGCCTTCGATGGCCTGCTCGATGTTTCGCTTGAAGAGGTCGAAGCTCAGTTGATCCGTAGCGGAGAGTTTGTCACGCCTGATGGCGGCAATGACCTTGAGCGGCGCGTGCAGTTCGCGTTTGCGACGCGCAATGGCTTCGAGCGAAATATCCGACCAGCGATGGTTCTGTCCGGGAAAACCCACCTCGGTGGCAAACTCGGGGCTTTCGAGCATCGAATGTTTCCAGTCGAGATCGAACAATTGGTGCAGGCGTTGCGAGTCCTTGACCCGCGATCCGGCGAGCTTGTCGCAATCGCGCTCGAAGGCGGTTTGTTCAGTGGCATGGGATTGCGTTGCCAGTGTGAAACACAACGCAGTGATGAATGTCCGCACGAGGATTCGTGAAATCATGCGCGGACAATAGCAAGTCAACTCACCCATCAGCAAGGACGCCGGCACTTCTCGATCCGGCTATCGGGCCTTGTAGAATTTGCTCCCGGCGCTGGCGGCGGTGTCGGTGAAGTTGGTGCTGCCCGTGGTGTTCGTCAGCGTGCCCATCAACGACCATGAGTTCAGGTCTGTGGATGACCAGAGGCGCACGGCGGTGCCGGGATCGCTCTGGATGGTGAACTGGAATTGCGTCGGCGAGAGACGGATGGGATTCAGGAACTGGACGAGGGGCACGAGCGAGGCGATGCGTTGCGGAATGTAATCCACGTAGGCGTGGGGTTGCAGCGCGGCGATGTCGAGCATGGCCGCCGAACCGGCGTTCGTGTTGAGCAGATTATATTTGATGGGCAGGTAGTCGAGACTGACCAGATTCGTCAGGGCGTGGATGTCCTGAAGGTTGTTGGAGTCGAGGTAGAGGTAATCGAGATTGACGCTGCCTGCGAGTGCGTTCACGTCGGTGAGCAGATTGGTGGACATGTCGAGCGAACGCAGCGCGGGCGCACCTGTCAGCAATGGTGCGACGATGAATTTATTGCCGCGCAAGCCGAGGCCATCGAGGACCGGCAGGTTGCTCAGGCCGGAAAGGTTTGTGAGGACATTGTCAGCGAAATCAACACTGGTGAGCAGAGGGAGGTTCGCGAACGAGGTGATGGTGTAAAGTTTGTTCTGGGTGCAATTCATGTAGTTCAGGCGCGGCATCCCAGAGACGCCGGAGATGTTGGTGAGCAGATTGCCGGAGAAATCGAGGTAGTTGATATTCGTCAGGCCGTTCAACGCGGGCAATGTGGTGAGCTGGTTGTGTGAAAGATTAAATCCGTTCAACTGACCGAGGTTCGCGATGGGTGAAAGGTTTGTGACGAGGTTCCAAGCCATGTCAACATAGTGAATGTTCGTCCAGCCGGACATGCTGGCAATGCTTTGAACATTGTTTGAAAAGGCACTCAGCCAGTCGAGCTTCGTGAGGTTGGTCAGCGGGCCAAGGTTGGCAAGGCCATTGTGCCAGAGACTCAGAGAATAGAGATTGGTCAGGGCAGAAAGCGGCGCGACGTTGGTGATCTGGTTTCCACCGAGGTAAAGGTATTGGAGATTGGTGTGACCCGCGATAGACGCGGCGTTGGTAAGGAGGTTGTTTTCCAATTGCAGCCATACGAGTCCCGGCATGTTCGTGATGGGGCCGATGTCCCGGATGTTGTTGGCGTCGTAGCCGAGCCAGTTGAGACCGCTCAATTTCAAAAGATTTGTACTCGTGCCAGCATTATTGCCGCCTGCGTAAAGCTCCGTGAGATTCGTCAGCCCGGCGACGACGTTGAGGTTGGTCGTGCCGATGTAACTGATGTCGAGCCGGACGAGCGCCGGTCGGGTCGCAAGTAGCGAAATGTTCGTGACCGGATTCCGTTGAACCGCGAGACGGACAAGCTCCGGCATTGAGGAGATGAAGTTGACGTTGCTGATCGAATTGTTGCCGGAATAGAAATCAGTGTTGCCGAGCCAGAGCTCGGTGATGTTCGTCAAACTGCTCAAGCCGGTGACATCGGTGATCTGGTGATTCTCCAAAGACAGATAATGCAGGTTGGTTTTGCCTGTGAGCGGGGCGAGCGAGGTGATGCTGCCATTGTTCGCGCCGAAGTTGTAGAGCAAATACATTTCCGAAGCGAAGGAGAGGTCGCTGACGCAACAGTTGTGCAGATAGAGATATTGCATCTGCGTCATGCCGCCGAGCGCCCATTGATTGATCGGGCAGGGATTGTCCGTGGCATCGAGCGCGTAGAGGTTGACGAGCTTTTGCAGCGGCTCGAAGTCCACGATCCGACAGTTGCGGATCTGAAGGTCGCTCAAAGTGGTCAGTTCCGAGAGGAAGGAAATGTTGGTGAGCGGACAATCGTTCAGGTTGAGGTAGTAGATGTTTTGCAACCATGCAATGGGCGAATAGTCCGCCACTGCACTCCCACTCAAGTCGAGGTTGCCCAGATTCCGCAAACATTCCAATCCCGCCAGATTTGTGATGGGCGGATTCTGGCCGCCGAGATACAGCGCGTTCACCGCGTCCACATCGGCCATCGTCAACGGATCGGACGGAATCGAGAGCTCGTTCCGGACTTCGGACTCAATTCTCGAATCGGCGAATGAAACGGTCTCAACCACTCTTAATTCCGCCTCGGCGCTGGTGACGACGTTGCTGGAAATGTCCCAGACCAGAACGCGGTAAAAACCGTTCTCGTTCGTGGTCACGCCGAAAAGATCGTAGTATTCATCCGTCGCGCCGGAAATGTCCGTCCCGTTGAACTGCCATTGATAGAACAGATTCGTGAGCGAACTGGTGGCGGTCACGGTGAACTCCACGTCTTCATTCGTCGCCACGCACTGGCTGAACGGCTGTTGAACGATCGTGACGGTCTGGCCGCAATTGGTGACGACCATGAGCGTGGCTTCCTCGCTGACGGATGGCCCGGACCAGTCATTCATCAAGACGCGGTAACGTCCCGCGTCCGCCGCCGTGACGCTGGGCAGAATCAGATAGTGCAATGTCTGCCCGGGCAAATCCTCGCCGTTGCGCTGCCATTGATAACTGAGTTGTCCGTTGGAAGTCACAGCCGCGACGGTGAACGCCGCGCTGCCGCCGGGCGCTGCACAATCGTCGTTCGGCCCGTAGGTCACGGTGATGGTTGGCGTACGCTGTTGATCGCCATAGTCCACGGTGTAATACTGATACACGCCGTTGGTGGCCAGGGCCGCGATGGTGTTCATTGCAGCCGAGCCGGAATTGGTGTTGAGCAGATTGCGGCGGAGATTCGCGTAATAAAGATTCGTCAGTGATAACATCGGCTCGATGTGGTCGAGGCGATTGTTCTCCAGATGGATTTCATTTAGGTTGCCCAACCCGGAAATGGAGTGCAGGTCGCCGATGAAATTGTCGTTCAAGTTGAGCATGAGGAGATTTGTCATGCTGGATGCGAAGGCGGGATTGGTCAGGTTCAGCCCGCCGACCTCCAGACGGGTGAGCTGGTGGAGATTCGTGATGGCGCGCGCATTGGTCCAGTTGCAATAGCCGATGTTGACCTCGGCCAGATTTGTCAGCGTGAGAACAGGAGCGAGATTGCTCAACCCCTGATTGCTGTCGAGGTTCAGTGTTTGAAGGTTCGTCAGGCCCGTGATGAACGAGGCATTGGTCAGTCCGGTGCCGCTCAGATAAAGCCGCGTCAACTTCGTCAGTGTTGATACCACGGAGGCATTGGTGAGCGGATTGTAGTAGGCGGCCAAAGCCGTGAGATTTGTCAGAGATGCAACAGGGGCGAGGTTTTGAAAGTTGTTGAATCCGCAGTCAAAATCCCGCAGTTGCTTGAGACCGGAAACGAACGAAATGCTGAACGGCGCGTTGGCCGAATTGTTGCCAGCGATTGCCAGGCGAATGAGATTTGTCAATCCGCCCAGTGTGCTCATGTTGGTTGGCGAATCGTTTGAGCCGAGATCGAGGTTGGTCAACGAAGTCAGCCCGGCCAAAGGCGCGAGATCAGCCGCACGCAAATAATAAGCCGTGAGCGCGGTCAGCTTTTTCAAGTTCGCAAGCGGTGAAAGGTTTGTGACGGAGAGATCGCCAGGATTGCGGCGGTTACCGCCGATGTCGAGCGTCACGAGGTTCGTCAGACCGGCGAGCGGACTCAGCGTCGGGATGCGATTCTGTGCGATCTGGAGGAATTGCAGATTCGTCAGCCCGGCAAGCGGCGAAATGTTGGTGATCTGATTGAATCCGAGATCGAGCTGGCGCAGGTTCGTGGCTTTGTCGAGGCCGGACACATTTTGAATGACATTGAACGAAAAGCTGAAGTTGGTTAGCGTTTGCATGTCCGCCACCGTGATGTTCGTCGGCGAACCGATGTTTAGCGCGTTGCGCACTGCCGTTTCGAGTGCCGGGTCGGGAAAGCTGACGACTTGCGCGCGACCAAGGTTGGCTGCTGAAACGAGCAAGGCGAAACAGGCGATTCGAAGTGTTTGAAAGAAATGTTTCCCTACGCTGAACGGCTTCGTCTTCATGTCAAATGTAACAAGTGAAGGTGTTTAGATTCTCAACTGAACTGAAACTGTTATTGCGTTGGATGCTTCAAAAGTAAAGGGAAATGTCCTCCAAACACGCTCCCACCAAGTATTGTATCGCACCAATCCTGCCGCGTTCATCAGAATGGAGAGTAGATTGTTGGTTTGGCCCGGTAGCTAAATCGAGCAGGCCTTGGAATAATCCGTCTTTTTTCGGAGATAAAAAGCTTTGACACATGGCAAACTCCACTTAGTTTCATATACCAGAATATACCCGGGCGCTTTTTGAATACTAAAATGGCTACGCTATTACCTGAAAAGATTTACGAACATCTTCGTCGTCAATTGCTCGCTGGAGAATTGCCGCCCGGAGCACGCCTTGATTACAAGCGCATCAGTTCTGAAATGGGCGTGAGCACCACACCCGTTCGCGAAGCGATGGGAAAACTGGCCAGCGAAGGTTTGGTGGAACTTGTTCCCAGAGCGGGAGCCATCGTCCGCAAACTCGGCGCACAAGAAGCCGTCCAGCTTTATGGGGTGCGCGAAGCGATTGAAACCTACGCCGCGACCAAAGCAGCGGAAAAAATTTCGGCGGCACGATTGCAACACCTTGATTCTCTTCTGGCCAAAATGCGCCACCTGATCACCGAAGCCTTTACGACAAACTCGCGGCTCATGACTGGCCAGACCTTGGCAGCCTTTCTCGAAGCAGACCTGAATTTTCACATGACAATCATCGAGGCTGCTGGCAATCCCCGACTGACCAAGCTGGCGGGCGACAGCCATATCCACTCCCGCATTTTCGGGGTAGAACGATTCGGGCACGACCGTGAGTTGCTTGAGGAAGCAGATGAAATCCATCGGGCGATCTTCCAATCACTTGAAGCCCGAAACGCGCAGAAAGCCAGCAGCCTGATCGCCCGTCACATCCAACGCAGCTTGGAATTGACCCTTTCGCATATTGATCACGCAGGACAGGACTCTTGGTGGCAGAATGGTTCGCTCAAAACCACGACCACATCCGCCACATCTTCAACAACTGTCTGATTGGAGATTGTTTCGAGAATTAGCAGGCGGAATTTTTGCCTCTGCCAAAGAAAGCCCTTGCAATGACTGAGAACTGGATTATAGAACTACCAGTAAGCCGAACGAGGCTGCTTTGAAGAAACTTCTTGATTTACGAATATATTCGTTTATACACTTCGGTAACAAGCCAAAGCTAAAACAGCGCATC
>CAZFNB010000054.1:0-8528 GCA_964520235.1 uncultured Bifidobacterium sp.
AGCGGCAGGCCTCTCAATTCTCCCCAGATTTCAGTACGCCTGATCTGCTGGTTGGGGACATCAATCTGCTCCAGGGCTCTTCCAGCGGCCTGATGAAGCTGGATGCATTCGTCAAACCACCAAGCGCGCGGCTTCAACGGCCAGCCATCAATCTGGATGTACGAATTGCCGGCTATGGGAGCGGAGCGTGGTTGGGGCTTCGTGTCCGGGTATGCCTGCCAGATGTTCATGTGAGCCAGCACAACGCGACGGACGGCATTGGTGTGGTCGGCGAGAAGGTTGAATCGCACGAGTTCGGTTTGAAACGCTCTCAGTTGGGGTTCGTTCCATTGATGCGCCGCGAGCCCTTCCCAAAGCGGTTGAAACGAGCGCGCCAGCATGACCTGGACGCGCGTCGTGGACCTCGCATCCGGACTTTGGCGCGCAAGCCGCGCCAGATTCAAACCCGTCAGCAGGTCTTCCCCCGCGCCAGCGCTTTGATTCATGGCGAGCGACGCGCACGCGCGGATGCAAAACAAAAAGTGCAGTCGTTCCATCGCAGGAATGGCGATCCGGTCGGATTGCAGAACAGCCAGCGGAGCTTGATTGGTGGACGTTTGAAAAAATGGCAACTGTGAGGCGGTTGAAACCGCCTGCAACATTTCCGCGTGAAACTCCAGCCCTTCCAGCAAAAGTGGCGCAACCGCTGTGCGGTTTGTATTTCCGCCCGGTTTTGTCTTCGGCGCAGCCCATTTCAAATGGTCGGCCAGCGGCGCGAACCGCTGCGCAATCCATTCGGTCGTGGAATTGTTGCCGTAGCCGATGTACGCAGTCTCGTAGTGCTGCAGATCGTTGAAAAGTTTTCTGGCGGCACCGTTGTCGCCGGAATGAAATCGTTGAAACGCAGCGGCCTTCGCGAAGTTCGATGGGTCCGGAACCGGAAGCGGCATCAGCGGCGTGATGTCGAGCGATCCACCTTTCTGCGCGAGTTGTTTTTGAAATTCCGACCAGTTCCGACGGCTGTGCCAGTTCTGATATGTGTAGAAGGAGAAAACACCCAGCGCCAGCACGGCGACAAGCGCTGCCACCCCGATTGCGACCCGCAACACGGTGCGACGACCGGGCAGCCACCAGAATCGCGGCGGCGGCGGCTGGAAACGGCTTGTGACCGTGGTGCGAAAGTCCCGTTGCAACCGGACCGCCGACCATCTCGAAACCAGCGCGCAATGCAAAACGCCGATGCCGAACGCAGTCCACATCATGGCCGGGATGAAGATGCGCTCCGACATCCGGTAAAATCTCATCTCTCCCGCCACGTAACAGAGCAGACTGAAGACAAGGACAGGCGGAACAAAAACGATCACCAGCGACACCAGCGGCGCGAAACCGGGGTGCTTCATTTTCAAACCCAGCCAGCGCCCGAGCCATCCAAGCGTGAACCAGATCACGACAGCCAGCAGAAGCGCGAGCAACAGCATCCTTAGCGCGAGCCAGAAAGTCCAGTCGTCCGACCTGTTGGAGATGGTCAGCTTGAACAATGCGCGCCAGATTAACGCGCCGGGTGTGGTGCCGCGCGGGATTTGTTCCACCTCGGAAATCAAAAACGCGGCTCCCTGCCAGATGAAGAAAAGGTGGATGAAAATCACAGCCAGCCCGGGAAAGAACATCTGCCGCCAGAACGCCATCCAGAGGCCGCGTGAAATCGTTTTCTCCGTGGTCGGTGTGCTGAGGATCAATTCAAGTGCGCCGGCCTGCTTGTCCTCGGCCAGCCGCTGCGATGAGGTCATTGCCGCGTAATAAAAAACCAGCGCGTGAACTGCCAGCCCGAGCCAGAACCACGCAAACATGAATGCCGCCAGCGACTGGTTGTTCGCGCCACGAAACATCCTGTGAAAAAACGGCGCCACAACATAAACGGTCAACCCCATCAAGAGGACCACAATGAGCATGAAGCCGGGTGAACTTATCGCGCTGCGCCCGCCCAGCCACAGGAAGGGATTGATGTCGAGCAACCGGCGGCGCATCGCAAGCCGCGCGGGGGTGATCGGACGTTCCGAGGGTTTCCAGAATTTCCAACGACTCCCCATCCCGCCGCGTTTCGGTCTGTCCCGCCAGGTCGCGCCCACACGCCACGCCACAAGCATCAGCCAGATCAAAGACATTCCCGCCACCGCCAGCAACGAAAGCCAGTAGTGATTTTGTCCGAATGTGCGCCCGCCGTCTGCCGAGACGACGGAATAGAGCGGACAAAGTGTTGACAGTGTTTCAACCCAAAACCTCGGCCCCCGGTTGGCGTCCACGATCGCCGCTCCGCCCAGCAAGCCCACGCCATAAATGAGTGACAACCCCGTTGCCGTCGCAATGGCGGTGAATTGCCTCACGCAAACCGTCGAAGCAACAAACCCCGCTGCGAGCGAAAAGAAGATCGCGCTAACCAGCGCAAGGACGGTCCGCCAGAAATGATCGAACGTGACGCCGCCCATCAACAGCGGCAACGCAAGCATGGGAAAAATCGCGAACAGCCCATAGACCATCGTCAGCGCGCTGGAACAAAGTTTACCGGCGACGATTTCCGCGCTGTTGAGGTTTGTGAGAAAGAGCAGCCCGAGCGTGCCTTCGCGTTTTTCGGAACTGATGCAATCCGCCGTTTGTGCCGTGCCGACGATCAGGCAGTAAAAAAAGATCAGCGTGGAATAAACATTGAACACCTGCCGCGCGACGTATTTGTAACGGAAGCCGTCGTGGACCCATATCAACCAGATCAGCAGGGCAAAAAAAGCAAGCCCCGTGACCCATCGGGCACGATGTGTCGTCTTTCGGCGCGCAGCGGCGCGGAGTTCTCGTCCGGCTACGGATAAAAAGCGCATTCTGGAATCATTCCAACAGACAAACCCATACAAATTCCGTTACTGGTTTCGGACATGTTCAACTTGTTGGAAACAGACGGCAAGCCGAACGAAGCAGTCACTCAAACGAATCACTTACCCGCAGCGTTTGAAACTTGAATCCAAAATCTCGAATCTTGAAACTGGCTGCGATGACACAGGAACAGGTTCTCCAGGTTTTTCGTGATACTGGTGCGTTGCTCGAAGGGCATTTTGTCCTCCGCAGCGGATTGCATAGCCGGCAATTCTTCCAATGCGCTCTTGCGTTGCAGCAGATGCCAATCGTGGAAAAACTCGGCGCGGCACTGGCGGCCAAGCTCAAGTCATTGGGCGCGGTCACGGTGGTTTCACCGGCGATGGGCGGCCTTGTCATTGGTCAGGAAGTCGCGCGGCAACTCGGCTTGCGGTTCATCTTCGTCGAGAAGGAGGAGGGGAAGCTCGTCTTGCGCCGTGGCTTTAAGATCGCGCCGGGCGAAAAGATTTTGATCATCGAAGACGTCGTGACCAAGGGCGGTCGCGTGCAGGAGACGCTGGATATTGTCCGCGCCCACCAAGGCAACGTCCTTGGCGTCGGGATGGTGGTGGATCGTTCCAACGGCCAGACCCAGCTTGGCGTGCCGATGGTCAGCTTGATCGCGCTGCAAGTAGAGGCGTTTGATCCAAACAACCTTCCGCCCGACCTCGCCAAGACTCCCGCCGTGAAGCCGGGCAGCAAATAGGAGCGCGGAGCTCCAGCTCCGCGCGTTTCATGGTAGAACGCGCTCGCGCTCCGAGCCGTAGCGCCGCGTGCAGCGGCGCAACACTTCTGGGAAGGGCGCGCGTTCCGTGATTCGTTCCGCCCGCTGTTGCGCGGGCGGAGTTCTCGCAGCGCGAGAACTGCTACCGCCCCTTCGATTTGATTCTCGTCACCTCGTCTTCGACACTAATCCCTCCGAGCGGAGCTGGAGCTCCGCGCTCCTCCGCTGCGCCACTTCCCCTGCGCGCCACCGCAAAACCACTGTGCCACGCCGTCGCGAGTGGCACACTTTCCCGAATCTGCGTCCTCTGCGTAATCTGAGGATTCATTGGCCTTTCCTGCGATTTCGACACTAACCACCCCGGTGGCACAAGACTGGCATATACAAACTTGCTGCGAGTGTCGCGGCGACCGAACAACTTAAAATTTTATGGCAAAAGTATTAGGCATTGACTTGGGAACGACGAACTCCTGCATGGCGGTCATGGAAGGTGGCGAGCCGCTCGTTCTGGAAAACTCCGAAGGCAAACGCACCACGCCCAGCGTCGTCGCATTCGCCAAGAACGGCGAACGCCTCGTCGGCGATGCTGCCAAGCGCCAGGCCGTCACCAATTCGCGCAACACCATCTACTCCATCAAGCGCTTCATGGGCCGCAAGTTCGATGAAGTGCAGGAGGAAATTAAGCGCATGCCTTACAAGGTTGTGAAGGCTTCCAATGGCGATTGCGCCGTCGAAGTCGAAGTCGAAGGCAAGGCCAAGCAATTCTCGCCGCCGGAAATTTCCGCGATGATCCTCGCCAAGCTCAAGGCGGACGCCGAAACGCGTCTCGGCGAAAAGGTCACGCAAGCCGTCATCACTGTTCCCGCTTACTTCAATGACTCGCAACGTCAGGCGACGAAAGACGCCGGTCGCATCGCGGGCCTCGAAGTGTTGCGTATCATCAACGAACCGACCGCCGCGTCGCTCGCGTATGGTCTCGACAAGAAGAAGGACGAGAAGATCGCCGTGTATGACTTGGGCGGCGGCACGTTCGACATTTCTGTTTTGGAAATCGGCGATGGCGTGTTTGAAGTCAAAGCCACCAACGGCGACACGCACCTCGGCGGTGACGACTGGGACAACACGCTGATGGATTGGATTCTCGACGAGTTCAAGAAGGAAGCCGGCATGGACCTGCGCAAGCAGCCCGACGCGCTCCAACGCATCAAGGAAGAAGCCGAAAAAGCCAAGATCGCGCTCTCCAGCTCCACGTCTTACGACATCAACCTGCCGTTCATCACGGCGGATGCGAGCGGGCCGAAGCACATCCAGAAAAATCTCACGCGCGCCAAGATGGAGCAGCTCACCGACAGCCTGTTCGAGCGCACCATCAAGCCCGTGCAAGCCTGCTTGAAGGACGCCGGCATCGCCGCGGACAAGATTGACGAACTCGTGCTCGTCGGTGGTATGACCCGTATGCCGCGCGTCGTTGAGACCGCGCACAAGCTGGTCAGCAAGACACCGCACCAAGGCGTGAATCCTGACGAAGTCGTCGCCATCGGCGCTGGCATCCAGGGCGGCGTGCTCAAGGGCGAAGTGAAGGACGTGTTGCTCCTCGACGTGACCCCGCTCTCGCTCGGTATCGAGACGCTCGGTGGCGTGTTCACCAAGTTGATCGAGCGCAACACCACCATCCCATCGCGCAAATCGGAAATCTTTTCGACCGCGAGCGACAATCAGCCGGGTGTGGAAATCCACGTGTTGCAGGGCGAACGCCAGTTCTCCAAGGACAACAAGCCCATCGGCAAGTTTCAGCTCACGGACATCCCGCCCGCGCCGCGCGGCGTGCCGCAGATCGAAGTGACGTTCGACATTGACGCCAACGGCATCCTGCACGTCGGGGCAAAAGACCTCGGCACCGGCAAGGAACAGAAGATCACCATCACGGCCAGCAGCGGTCTCTCGAAGGATGAAGTCGAGAAGATGCGCAAGGACGCCGAAGCGCACGCCGAGGAAGACAAGGCGAAGCGCGAGGAAGTCGAGACGCGCAACGAAGCCGACAACGCCGTTTATCGCACCGAGAAGATGCTCAAGGAAAACGGCGACAAGATCTCGGGCGACGACAAGAAGAAGATCGAAGACGCCGTGAGCGCGGTGAAGGAAGCGCTCAAGGGCAGCGATGCCGCCGCGATCAAATCGTCCAGCGAGAAGCTGAACGAAGCGTGGCAGGCCGTCAGCACCGAGCTTTACAAGAAGGCGGCCGAGCAGAACAAGGCCAGCGGCACGCAGACCGGCAGCAGCGCCGGCGGCGAGCAACCGAAGTCCGACGAGAAGAAGGGCGGCAAGGACGAAGGTCCGATCATTGACGCCGAAGTCGTGGACGAGAAGAAGTGAAGCGGCCAGCAGCTATGGAACTGAGAAAATTCATCAAAGAAACGCTTCACCAGATTGCGTGGGGTACAAAAGACGCGCAGAACGATCTGCCGGCTAACGCGAAGATTTCGCCAGCTGGCTTGACACCAATGGCGGCGTCATCCGCATCCATAGTCAACCGCGACACGGCAGAAATGGCAAGCATGGTTGAGTTTGATGTGGCGATCACAACTCAGGAGGACACGACGACAAAGGGAGCAGTTGGAATCTTTGTTGTGGGAATTGGGCTTGGTAGCCAAGGCCAAACGAATTCGTCTGCGGCTTCCAGCAGCCGGATTAAATTCTCAGTTCCTGTCCATTTACCAACAATGTGAAAAAGATTCCAGAATGATGAAAGGAACAAACATCCTAATTCTGTGCGTAATCCTTTGCTTTGGATTTGGCTGCACAAGAGAGGGCGGTCGGATTGATCGTTACAAAGTTTTTTCTACTTCGTGGCAAGACGCATCTGGCCGCGAGACTCGTTTGTTAAAGGTTGATTCTGTTACTGGCCGAGTTTGGTTCTGGGGTTATCCGAATAACAATCCTTATATGGAGTGTAGATGGATTGAAATGGGTGATTCAGCCAACGTGACACCCAATTCAGGGTCTCAAACAAACCAATGAAATTGGCGCAGACAAATGTGAGCGGCGGGCAATCCCAAAGGGATTGTGTCCTCCAGCCCAGGGTTGCGAGGAACGGGCTACCCTGGGTCAGCCGCAGAGAATCCCGCCAACCCCAACGGGGTTGCGGCAGGATTCGCCACGCCGCCACAACCCCGTTGGGGTTGAGAAAATTTCATTCATCGTTCACCCAAGGCAGCTCGTTCCTCGCAACCTTGGGCTTTGAGCCGGAATCCCTTTGGGATTCATCAATGAGAACGGGCAACTAAAAATTTCCCCTCCGCTCGAGCGGCGGGGATTAAACGATGAAACCCACCATCTACATCGAGACGACGATTCCGAGCCACTATTACAACGTGCGCAAAGCGGCGGAGTTGGTGGTGTTGAGCCAGTGGACGCGCGATTGGTGGGACAATCAGCGGAGCAAGTATGAGTTGGTGAGTAGTGCCGCTGTAATTGATGAGTTGCGCGATGGCAAGCATCCGCTCCAGCGCGAGAAGCTGGAATTGATGGAGTCGGTCAAGTTGCTGCCTTACGCGGATGAGATCAGTGAGATCGTGAACAGTTACATCGCGCGCAAGGTGATGCCGAACGATCCGCGCGGGGACGCCCTGCATTTGGCCTATGCGTCGTTCTACAAATGCGATATTTTGTTGAGCTGGAATTGCAAACATATCGTCAACCACCAGAAGGCCGGTCACATCCAGATGGTGAACCAACAAATGGGTTTGCATGTGCCAGCGTTGGTGACGCCGTTTGAACTGTTGAACAAAGATTTTACCGTATGAAGCCTGACCCGATTATTTCAGAAGTCCGCGAGGCGCGGCATCGCATCTCCGCCAAGTTCGGTCACAACACCGAACGGCTCGCGCGGCATTACAAGAAGCTGGATGCGGAGTTGAAGAAGACCGGCAAGTACAAGTTTGTCACGGAGTTCTTCTCCACGTCCCCCGTCCCCGCTAAGGCGCGCGGTTGAAAACACTTTTCCCTCCGCTCGGGCGGCGGGATTTGATTACGTAGTTAACCAAACATAAACCAAACAAAAATAGTATGGCACTGAACATCAAACCCCTCGGCGACCGCATCCTCGTTGAAGCTGTCGAAGAGAAGGAAACCAAAAAGGGCGGCATCATCATCCCCGATTCCGCCAAGGAAAAACCGCAAGAGGGCATCGTCCGCGTCCTCGGCACCGGCAAGACCGGCGACGACGGCAAAAAGATCGCCTTCGAAGTCAAAGTGGGCGACCGCGTGCTCGTCTCCAAATACGGCGGCACGGAAATCAAGCTCGACGGCAAGGAATACAAGATTTTTGGTTCCGATGACCTCGTCGCGATCCTGAACTAATCAAACTAGGTAGGGTCAGCGCGCTGCGCTGACCGGACGTCGCAGCGCGACGTCCCTACCAAACAAAAATTAACCAAAACTAGAAACTAAATATTATGGCAGCAAAACAACTGTTGTTCGATGAAGCAGCGCGTCAGGCCATCCTGCGCGGTGTTTCCAAGCTCTCCAAGGCGGTCGTCGCCACGCTCGGACCGAAAGGCCGCAACGTGGTGCTCGACAAAAAATTCGGTTCTCCGACGGTGACCAAGGACGGTGTCACGGTCGCGAAGGAAATCGAACTGGAAGACCCGTACGAAAACATGGGCGCCCAGATGGTCCGCGAAGTCGCGAGTAAGACCAGCGACAACGCGGGCGACGGCACGACCACCGCGACGGTTCTCGCCGAAGCGATCTATCGCGAAGGCTTGAAGTTCGTCACCGCCGGTGCGAACCCGATCGGCATCCAGCGCGGCATCCAGAAGGCGGTTGATTCCGCCGTTGGTCAGCTCGACAAGATCACCAAAAAGGTCAAGGACAAGGAAGAGATCAAGCAGGTTGCGACCGTTTCCGCCAACTGGGACACCACCAT
>CAZFNB010000055.1:0-8481 GCA_964520235.1 uncultured Bifidobacterium sp.
GCCGGATGCGTTTGCATCCGGCTGTCTTGATCGGAGTGGATTCAGGCCGCCGCTTGCGCTGCCGCGTCCTCGCCATCGAGGAAACCTTGCAGATGACGGACGCGCGTCGGATGGCGCAGCTTGCGAAGCGCCTTGGCTTCGATCTGACGGATGCGTTCGCGCGTGACGTTGTACATCTTGCCGATCTCCTCAAGCGTGCGTTCGTAGCCGTCCGTGAGGCCGAAGCGCATTTCGAGAATTTTCCGTTCACGTTCGGTCAACGTGGTCAACACATCGCCAAGCTTTTCTTTGAGCAACGAGTAGCTTGTCACGTCAGACGGATTCTCCGCGCTCTTATCCTCGATGAAATCGCCCACGCTCACGTCGCCGTCGTCACCGACAGGTGCGTGCAACGAGACGGGCTGTTGAGCCATCTTGAGCAGTGAATTGATGCGGCTCACGGGCATGTGCATCTCGTCCGCGAGTTCCTCGGGCGTGGGTTCACGACCAAGTTCCTGCGTGAGCTGCTTCTGCGCGCGCCAGAGCTTGTTCATGATCTCGATCATGTGGACCGGGATACGAATCGTGCGCGCTTGATCTGCGATTGAACGCGTGATGGCCTGACGAATCCACCAGATGGCGTAGGTGGAAAACTTGTAGCCACGGCGATACTCGAACTTTTCGACGCCTTTCATCAGGCCGATGTTGCCTTCCTGAATCAGGTCAAGGAATGACTGGCCGCGGTTCGTGTATTTCTTCGCGACGGACACGACGAGACGCAGGTTGGCCTCGGCCATGTGCGTCTTGGCGCGATGCGCGCGGTCGGCGGCGTCCTTGAGCTTGGTGAATGCCTGGAAAAATTCCTCGCGCGACATGCGAACAAACTGTTCAAGCGTACGCTGGCGGGATTGCTCGGCCTCAATGGCAGCGCGGCGTTCACCGGAGGTTCGGAGTCTTTCAAGCTCCTGCAAGTGTCGCCAACTGGTCTGGAATTTTTCGTGAATGTTGCCGGCCACGACGATCATTTCCTCGATGACCTTTTGCTTATAGGCGAATTTTGGAAACAACTCGCGGAGCTTGACGCTCATCTTTGCGAATTCCTTTTGCAGCTTTTCCTTGCGGCCTTTTTGCAGGGCCTTTTGCCATGTGGCGTATTTCAAGTCCACCTTTTGATCCATGGCCCGGACTTTTTTAATGAGCAGGCGCAGGTCTTTGAGGTGGCCTTCGCGGTTGGCGACCTTTTTATCAATGACCACGCGATCGAAGCGTTCCTTCGGTGGCTCGGACAGAAGTTTTTCGGCGATGGCAATGTGTTCCTTGGCTGTGAAGCCGAGGCTGCACACGATGTCCTTCATCTGGATTTCCGCATCTTCGATGCGCTTGCAGATCTCGACCTCCTGTTCGCGCGTGAGCAAGGGTACCTTGCCCATCTGGTTCATGTACATGCGCACCGGGTCGTCGAGGATTTCAAGGCGGGAATCTTCCTCGGCTTCCTCCGGTTGATCCGGCTGCTTGGTGGCGCGTTGGACTTCAGCCTGATCAACGATTTCAACGTCGAGGCTGCGAAGTTTGGTGAACAACTCGTCCAGATCCTCGGGGTTCAATCCGTCGGGCAGAACGTCATTGATGTCATCGTAAGTGACATAGCCGTGCTCCTGCGCGAGGTGCAAAAGCGTCTTGACCGTTTCGGTCAAATCCACCGAGGCTGCACCGGGATTGACGGTGACATTGCCATGAGGTGGAAGCTGTTTCTCTGCGGGATTGGGAGGATGAATCGCAGGCGTTGCTTTTGCCGGGCTGTTTTGCTTGGAAGCGGGAGCTTTTTGTTCTTCCTGAGCCTTTCGCTTGGCGCTGGGGAGAACAAAGCGGCGACGCGGAGCGACGGTCTTGACCGTTTTGGATGCAGGCGCGGCTTTGCTGCGGTGTTGCCGCAGCGACGAGTTGGAACGACTATCTTTTCGTTTCAGCATAATGTTCAGACTGCGTACAGGCAGTTCCGGTTCAGAAAATCTTTGGGCAAAACCACCAATGCAACCGCCGCCGAAGCAAGTGACTACAATGCACTTGCCGAACTTTCGGGGGAGACTGCCTGCCACTCCGGGCCTGAGCGCGCGCCCATGTTAAAGGATAATTCTGAAAACTCAATAATTAAATGGCCGGAGGTGGTTTGAGCATTGCACAATCACCAAAAAGGAAGATGTGTTATCATTGTAAGGCGTTTATATTCAATATGCTATTGCGGTTTTCGTCCGGCTTTTTACAATCATTAACGCGACTTGATACCTCAGAAGTAAAGTGCCGCCACCTTGCGGGCCAGAAGCGTGGCTATCATTTCATCTGTGTTGGTGAGCAAGAGCACTTGAATGCCATCATCGGGGAATCGCTGGATGCTCGCACTGAAGCCAGAGGTCGAACCTCCATGACCAATGCAACGATGGCCTTCCACCGAATCCAGAAACCAGCCGAATCCATAATTTGCCGTCTTGCCGGAGTTCAGTTTCACGGGCGACCACATTTGCAATTTGGTTTCGGCGTTTAGAATCCGTGTCGAATCCATGGCAGCGTTCCATCTGGAGAGGTCTCCAATTGTGGTGGCGATTGCACCGGCGGAAAAAACATCTGTGAGGTCGTAATCGCGGTTGATGTGAAGTTTGTTTGTCTGTTCGTAGCCGCTGACACGATTGGTGATGATGATGCGGGGATTCCTGTCTGTGGTGAAACGCATGTCCAGCGGATTTAGAATTCGTTCCCGTAGAAATTCCCAGTAGTTTTTCCCACTCACATTCTCGATGATGTAACCCAGAAGGCTGTAACCCGAGTTGGAATACTTGAATGATTCGCCGGGAGCGAAATCCAGCTTGTAGGAAGACAATGCTTCAATGAACCGCTTTTGTGTGAGGTGTTCGGTGAGCTCAAAACCTTGAAGGCCGGTGTAGTTTTTGATTCCCGAGGTGTGCGTCAGCAAATGGCGGATGGTGATGTTGCTCCATGCGGCAGTAGTGTTTGTCAGGTGCTTTGAAATCAGATCGTCCACGGACAATCTTGCCTCCTGTTGCAGCGCAAGGATGCAGGCTGCTGTGAACGATTTTGTGACGGATCCGATCTCGAACACGGAGTTGGTGGTGACGGGAATCTGGAGTTCAAGATTTGCAAACCCATAACAGGCGGTCTTGATCTCCTTGCCACCCTTGAAAACCTTTAATGCCGCGCCGGGAATCTTCCGTGCGGTCATTTCACTGGCGATCAACTCATCGGTGTCGTCGCAATGGCCGACGGCCCAAATCAACATCACAAAGGATGCGAGCAACCGACAAATGAATGCGCGGGTCACTTGCGGTAAGTAGCGGTGTGACCAGGATATTCTTTGTTGTGATCCACGGCATCACGCATGGCGCGCGACTTGTCCGGCCAGACTGTTCCAGTCCAGATGTCCGCGTGGCTGCCCGCGACAAGATTTGTGCAGATGGCATAATAGCCAACATCAGAGCCGCGTGTCATTTTTCCGGAACTTTGTTGCATTTTGGCTTTGCGTTCGAGCGAAGTGGTTTTGCAGCCGATTGTTGAAACGATGGCTGCAGTTGCCAGGAGCAGGATGATTTTTTTCATGCTGACGGTGATGAGTTTTTTTGGATGCTTTAGAAAGATTGAAGTCTGGTCAAGTCTTGTCTTGGCGGCGAAGTATTGCTGACGGCGATCATCATCTTCAAGCGGAACGCAACGCGGCGGGATTGCGTTCAAGGCCGGCTTCGGTATAGGCGAGCCATGCGCCCACCCGCTTGAGAAACGCCTCCGTTTCCCAGTGCGCCGGGTGACCTGGCAATTAACCCTCTTGATGTTCGGTCAGCGCTCGACCGGTAGGTAGGCTTTGGCGGCAATCGCTTCCAGCGCGCGGAGCTGGACATCCTTCCACCCCGAACGTAGGGAATCTGAAACTGTATCGGGTATTTCAAGCGTGACGTTCATGCAGTGGGCGATACGGCGGATTAGCAGGGCTGCAAGCCAGCAAGACACCGTGCGGGGTGAGGATTTTGAAAGCGAGATCACCAGTTCGGCTTTCCAAGCAGCGCCTTCAATTTATCTGAGCGATGCGCGAAAATCTTTTCCACATCGCGGCGGACAAAAAGGAAATTGACCAGCTTTCCGCCAGGGACGGAGTAGCGGACATGGTCGCGGCAGAGCGTTCCACCATTTTGAGACGAGAAAAAGTGCTCGTGAATCCAGAGCCGGTAAGGACCGCGTTTCTGTTCGTCCACAAAACGATGTGGGGGCTGCCAGTGTGTGATCTCAGTTTGCCAACGCACAGGAACACCATGCACGCGAAGTTTGTAATCGATCAGCGTGCCTGCGCGCATGGGGATTGGAGTGGGGCTGAGAATCTTGAAATCCAGCCAGTCAGGTGTGATGGTTTGGAGGTTCGAGGCGTCTGCAAAGAAGCTGAAAACGTCGTCAACAGGACGCGGCACCCAGAGTTCGCATGTGAAGTTAAAAATTGTCACTTGTTGTGGCTGCGAGTATTTGCTGTCGCACAAAAGCGTGCTAAAAGATTGCCATGAAGAAATTTTTCTCGCCGAACATAAGCACGCCGGGACGCATCGTGCGTGCTGCAGGAGGTCTTGCACTGGTGGTCGGAGGTTTGATCGCGGGCCGATACAACCCATGGTATTGTGTGGCTTTGGTCTCTGGAGGGGGCTTCATGTTGTTCGAGGCTGCGCGGGGCTGGTGTGTGATGCGCGCGTGTGGAGTGAAAACCAAACTTTGATCTCTGTCGCCATTTTCAAGATGGAATCCGCGTTTGCTCAAGGAACTTGTAGAAACCCCGAATGTCCTTTGCCTGAGTAGCTCCAATCCGATCCAACACGGGCGTGTATGATTCTGCCGATCGGCCTCCGGCGATGATTTCTATTTCACCCGGCAAATGTTTGCGGAGATTTTCCAGTTCAGCGGGCAGGTTCGGGTCGTCACCCGGGAACACGATGCTCAAAGCCACGGCCCGTGCCTTGTTTTGAATCGCCGCCCCGGCGATCTCGGCGGCGGGCAGGCTTGTGCCAAGATAAACTACGCGCCAACCCATGTCATTGGCGGCGGCGGCGGCCATCACGGCTCCGATTTCATGCAACTGGCCTGCAGGCGTGCCGACGACGATGGTCGGTGCGTGTGAATTCGCTGCATACGGTCGTGAGTTCCGGATGAGATAATTGCGGATCACCGCGCTGACAAAATGTTCATGGGCCGCTGTGATTTCACCTTCGCGCCAAAGGTCTCCAACCTTCACAGCAACAGGCCCGATGATCTTTTCGAGTAATCCATGGTGACCGTGCGCTACGGCGGCACGGCTGAAGATATCTTCCAGATCAGCCGCATTCAGCGCCTTGATCGCATCAATAGTCGTGTCAATGAGCCGATTCGCTGCCGTTGACTTATTTTCTCGAACTGGCGCAGGGGATTCTTCGGTTTGTGTTACCAGTTGCTTCAACCGTTCGGTTGGCAACCGGGCAACGTTGCCGATGCTGTGCCCGGACATCGTTGCCGCGCGTAATAGTTTGAGTCTTTCGATTTCCTCCTCTGAATAGAGGCGGCGGTTTGTATCCGTCCGGTCGGGAGAGACGGCATCATATCTCTTCTCCCACACTCGGATCACATGAGTGCTCAATCCGCACCGGCGCGCGGCCACCTTGATGGAATGTTGAACTTCTGACATTGCTAAAACATAGACAAAACATAAACATGGTGCAACTGGTTATTTGAAACCTATAAAAACGACTGTTATTCAGCTAAAAAACTTAGTTTTGGTAAAAGTTAAACAAACATTTGACATGTTTGCAAAAGTTAGACAAAATGTGGACATGTTCAACGGGAATTACATCCAGATTTCTCGGCAGCCTGGCAAGGT
Organism: uncultured Bifidobacterium sp.; assembly: GCA_964520235.1. GTDB lineage: Bacteria > Verrucomicrobiota > Verrucomicrobiia > Limisphaerales > JADLHS01 > JADLHS01. Next base: position 5,870 of record CAZFNB010000055.1, read on the forward strand.
GAGAGAAGGGCGCGCTCGACGCGGTAAACTTGGGCTAAAGAATTCTCTTCGCTCCGTTGTGTCTCTATGTGGTGATTTCTGTTCCGCCACCGAGAGGAGCACCGCTGATTCGAAACCGCAACAAGCGTGGTCGGAATCTAGTGCGAGTTCCAGCCTTCCAGCTTCAGTCCGACCTCCATCTGAGTCTGCGTCACTCTTGTCACTTTACATGCGTGAGGCCGGAGAGGTCTCGTTGCTTGATGAAAAGCAGGAGGTCGAACTGGCCTCGCGGATACGCTCCGGTGATGAGCATGCACGTGAACAGATGATCCGTGCGAACCTCCGTTTCGTCATAAAAATCGCCCGCGACTATGAACACCTTGGCATGCCGCTGTTGGATCTGATCAACGAGGGCAACATCGGTTTGATGAAAGCGGTTGAGAAATTTGATCCTTCAAAAGGCGGTAAACTTTCAACGTATGCCGCACTTTGGATCAAACAACAAATCCGTCGTGCGCTCGCCAGCCAGGGCAAAACCATCCGGCTGCCCATCCATGTCGCTGACAAAATTTACCAACTGACTCAGGCCGAGGTTCGCCTTCGCTCGGAACTCGGTCGTGAAGCCACGGACGAGGAACTGGCCCACGAACTCGGAGTCAAGCCCGGCAAAATCTCCAAACTTCGGCGCGCAGCCATGAAGCCAGCGTCCTTGGACGCGCCTCTCGGCGACGATGGCAGCAGCACAGTGGCGGAAGTTGTGGCTGATGACAATGCGGGGACACCTTTTGAGCATTTGCGGGGCAAGACGGAGACGACGCTTGTCCTCAAGCTGGTCGAACAATTGCCTGAGCGGGAGGCCAGCATCATACGGTTTCGCTTCGGTCTCGACAACGGAACGGAACGTACTCTCGAAGAAGTTGGACGCAGATTCAAACTGACCCGCGAACGCATCCGCCAGCTGCAAAACATCGCTTTGAACCGGTTACGTCGCATGTTGGAAGAACCCGGTGCTGCCACGGCGGCAGCCTGAAAACCACAATCTAACTTTCAAGAAAAACATGAACAGGGAAGTGATAATCATCGGCGCCGGGCCGGGCGGACTGGCCTCGGCAATTTTGTTGGCGGCAGCCGGCTTGCGCGTGAAGGTTTTGGAACGTCTGCCGATCATAGGGGGGCGCACCTCCAACATCGAAGCCGACGGCTACAAGTTTGATTTGGGGCCGACCTTCTTTCTCTATCCGAGAGTGTTGAACGAAATCTTCAAAGTTGCTGGCACGAGTCTGGAACGCGAAGTGGAAATGGTGCGCCTCGATCCGCAATACCGGATTCAATTTGGCGCGGGCGGAAGGCTTGATTGTTCGCCAAAAGTTGAGGACATGGAGCGGCAGATCGCCGCGCTTTCGCCGCAGGATGCCCCGAACTTCAAAAAATTCCTCGACGAAAATCGCACGAAGCTCGCGCTCATGGAGCCGTGTCTGGAGACGCCGTTCCTCGGCTGGCGCGATGTGTTGAACGCGCGCCTCCTCAAGCTGCTGCCGTGGTTGCGTCCGCATCAATCAGTGGATGATTATCTCAAGCGGTTTTTCAAGGACGAGCGCGTGCGGCTCGCGTTTTGTTTCCAGTCAAAGTATCTCGGCATGTCGCCGTTTCGTTGTCCGAGTTTGTTTTCCATCCTCTCGTTCCTCGAATACGAGCACGGCGTGTGGCATCCCGTCGGCGGTTGTGCCGCAGTCACCCAGGCAATGGCGCGCGTGGCTGAAAAGCTCGGCGTCGAGATTCGTCTTAACGAGCCTGTCGAGGAAATCCTCTTCGCGAACCGTCGCGCCGTGGGCGTGCGCACCGCGACCGGCGCGCACCGCGCGGATGCCGTGGTGGTGAACGCCGATTTTGCCCGGGCCATGGAGCGGCTTGTGCCTGATAACCTGCGCCGCAACTGGACAAATCGGAAGCTCGCTCGCAAAAAGTATTCCTGCTCCACGTTCATGATGTATCTCGGGGTTGAAGGTGAATTCAACCTGCCTCATCACACGATTCACATTGCGGAGAATTACGAGAAGAACCTCGATGACATCGAGAACCGGCATGTTCTCAGCGAAGACCCGAGCTTTTACGTTCAGAACGCGTGTGTCACTGATCCGACGCTCGCTCCGAGGGGACACAGCGCCCTTTACGTCCTTGCGCCCGTCACCCATCAGCATCCAAATGTGGACTGGTCGCGCGAACGTGAACGCTTTCGGCGACTGCTGCTGAATCAAATCGCCAAGGCCGGCTACGGCAACATCGAGGGCCGCATCCGTTACGAGCGTGTCATCACCCCGGCGGACTGGGATTCGCGTTACGAGATTTATCGCGGCGCGACTTTCAATCTTGCACACAGCCTGGATCAGATGCTGCACCTGCGTCCGCACAATCGTTTTGAGGATTTGGACGGTATGTATCTTGTCGGCGGAGGCACGCATCCCGGCAGCGGCCTGCCTGTGATCTTCGAGTCGGCAAGGATTTCCTCACGGCTGTTGCTTGAAGATTTTGGAATTTCCAACGCCCGCTCATCCGCGCCCGTTGTGCCGGTCGCTCAATCTGCCGAGCATTATGAAGCCGTCGGCCAATGAACACTTACGGCCCGTGATGAACGG
>CAZFNB010000056.1:0-8472 GCA_964520235.1 uncultured Bifidobacterium sp.
CATTCTCGCATCTGACACGCAGGAAAATCTCCAGAAGATGATGGCCGGCAGCCGGCAGGTGATAGCGGAGATAGCAGCAGGCCGGGACGATCTGGAGTCGTGCTGGTCGGAGATGTCCGAGGTGGAACAGTTCGACGTTTCGCCCGCGCAGGGTGAGTTTCACCGGTGCGCGCTCACGGCTCGCGACGGGATTGATCTGCGTCCGCTCATCTACACACTGGCCAGGGCGCGCGGCTGGACATTGCGCGAATTGACGCTGAACCGCCATTCGCTCGAGGACATCTACCTGCAAGTCACAAAACCGGACGAGGAGGAGGAACGCTGATGCAGGTTTTTCTGGCGCTCTTTCGACGCGAACTCGGAACGTTTTTCCTGTCGTTGACGGGCTACGTCATCATTGCAGCGGCGACTTTTCTCGTCGGTGAAAGTTTCGCGGTCTTGATCAAAAACCTTGGCACTTCACCGACACCCGTTCCTGTCACAGAATTGTTTTATCGCACCTATTTCTTCTGGCTGATCCTCCTGCTGGCAACGCCGGTGATCACGATGCGATTGTTCGCGCTCGAAAAATTCACCGGAACTTTCGAGACACTCATGACAACACCTGTGCGGGATGTGCAGGTGGTCGCGGCCAAATTCGCCGCGGCATGGTTTTTCTACCTCGTCATGTGGCTGCCGATGCTCGCGTGCTTTTACGTGGTGCAATACTTCGCCCGACAATCCGGCGCGCTCGAACCGGGTGCGCTTGGCGGCATGTATCTCGGCGTCGTGCTGGTGGGCGCGCTGTTCATCGCCATCGGTTGTTTCGCCTCCGCGCTGACGAACAGTCAGATCGTGGCGGCCATGATCACATTCGCCTTTGGCGTGACCTTGTTTGCCATCGCCTACGTGGCGGACCAATTTCAAGCCGGTAGCGGATGGCAGGCTCTGGTAATGACGAAATTTGCGCTTTTCCAGCAGATGCAGGACTTCGCACGCGGCACCGTGGATTCACGCTCCGTGGTGTTCCTAAGCACTCTGACTTTGTTTTTTCTTTTTCTGACGTTGCGCGCGGTGGAGGGCCGGCGGTGGAAATGACATGAGCGACGAGGCCAAATCCAGACCGAGCTTCTCGACGGGCCGCAGGCTGAACATCGCGTTCGACGTGGTGCTGAGGACGCTCGTTGTGCTGGCAGTGGTGGTGATGGCGAATTATCTCGCCGGGAAATTCTTTTTCCGTCACGGCCTGAGCGCGAAGACCGGGGTGGAATTGTTTCCGCGCACACTCAACCTCCTGCGTTCCGTCACGAACCAGATCAACGTCATCGTCTATTACGACAAAGACGACCCTCTTTATCCGGGCATCGAATCGCTTCTGCGTGAATTCCAGGCAGCAAATTCAAAGGTCCGTGTCCGCACGGTGGATTATCTGACCGACCCGGTTGAAGCGCGTCGCGTGAAGACAACCTACAAACTTGCCGAAGCTTCCGACAACAATCTCAAGAACCTCGTCATCTTCGATTGCGACGGCCGGCAAAAAATCATCCCTGGCAGCGCGCTCGCCGACCGCGCCTACGCCCCCATCAAGGATGCCAAACAGGGTGAACCACAATACGAGATAAAGACGACAGCCCTGCGTGGTGAGATGCTTTTCTCCGGAGCCATTCTCACGGTGATGAACCCGCGCCAGTTGAAAGCTTACGTGTTGCAGGGCCGGGGCGAACATCTGATCGAAAGCTCCGACGAAGTCTCCGGTTACGCGAACTTCAAATCCACGCTCGGACAGAATTCCATCCAGACCGAATCACTTTCGTTGTTTGGCACAAATTCGATTCCGCAAGATTGCAATCTTTTGATCATCGCCGGACCGTCCAGTCCATATCCCGCCGCTGAAGTGGAGGCAATCCAGAAATTCCTCGATGAAGGTGGCAGATTGTTCGTGCTGCTGAATTCAGCGACGCCACGACAGATCGGCCTGGAAAAAGTGCTGATGCGTTGGGGCGTCCGCCTCGGCAGCGGCCCGGTGCGCGATCCTGTCCATTATCTCAGCCCAAACGGGCTCGATGTGATTTGCGCGCCGGTGACACGGCATCCGGTGAGCGCGCCGTTGATCGGTTCTCAAATGGACATGATTGCGCCACTGCCTGTTTTCCCGATTGAGAACCAGGAAAAAACTGCGGACGCGCCCACAGTGGAAAAACTCATCGGTGCGGCGGAAACCGCCATCGTGAGAAGCGACCCGACCATATCGAAGCAAATCATTCCGCTCGCGGTCGCGGTCGAGAAAGGAAACCTCAAGGGCGTAGTCACGGAACGCGGCCTGACGCGGATGGTCGTTGTGGGTGATTCCTATTTCCTTTGCAATGAATGGATCAAAATGGAGGCCAATGCCGAGTTCGTGAGCCACGCTGTCAACTGGCTGCTGGATCGCTCACAATTGCTCGAAGGCATCGGCCCACGACCCGTGAAGGAATACCGGCTTGCGCTCACACCCGCGCAGACTGGAACGATCCACTGGATTCTGTTCGCGGCGCTGCCCGGAGGCATTTTGTTCCTCGGCATGCTCGTGTGGTTGCGTCGCCGTCGTTGATTCAACTTCCGCCGGACGCAGCTTTCGCCTGTTGGATGAAGGACTTCACCTTCAGGGCGTCCTTTTTTCCGGGCGCGGATTCCACTCCACTCGAAACATCCACGGCGAACGGACGCACCTGCCGCACGGCGTCAGCCACGTTGTCCGGCGTCAATCCGCCCGCGAGAAATATCGGACGCCCGAAGCCGGCGGCTTGCACGGCGATGTTCCAGTTGAATTTTTCGCCGGTGCCGCCGAGCTGGGTTGGTGAGTAAGCGTCCAGCAGCAGCGCATCGGTTTCGTAATTCTTCATGGCCTCCAGCGACGACTCATCGCGGACGCGGAATGCCTTCATGCTCATCACCCCGAACTTGGTGCAGAATTGCGATGGCTCGTCCCCGTGAAACTGCAACAGGCTTAATCCGCATTCAGCAATGACCCGTGCGACAAGTTCCTCGGTCGGATTCACAAACACACCCACTTTCAAAACAAACGGCGAGATGCTGCGGGCGATTTCCGCAGCGCTTGCGAGCGACACGTTGCGCGGGCTTTTGTCGTAGAACATCAGCCCAATCATGTCCGCTCCGGCGTCAGCAGCAGACTTTGCATCGGCAACGTTGGTGATACCGCAAATTTTAACTTTCACACTCATCTCAACGGAGCGGAGATTACGGCAGAAACGAAATTGCGCAAAGTGTGGTTTGATTTATTCTCGCTGCTGCCATGCGTGGCCCCATAGCTCAAATGGATAGAGCAGCGGTTTCCTAAACCGTTGATTCCCGTTCAATTCGGGATGGGGCTACCAAATCGTTTGTAACATGTTCATTTCAAGCGTTTTTCACCCAATGAATACCCGCACCACGAGCCTAGTCCATTCAGGTGACAGTGCCGTGATACAATTGAAAGGCTCTAAAATATGAAATCTTTCCTCTCAGCAATCTCCACATTGACGTTGTTGAGCCTGCCGCTGCTCAGTGGCTGCACCCAACCGCCCCAAAATGCAAACGTCCCCGTGTCGCGCGTCGAAGCGCCGCTTCCTCCACCTGCGGTGGTGACAAGCGAGCCTCCCGTCAAAGCCGAGCCTGCACCGGCAGTTGCGCCCGTTGTTCCGCCCTCGAACCTCCAGCTGACACCCGCAATGGTTGAACTGACGAAACTCGCGCAAGCAGGCGTGGACGAGGCTGTGATGATTTCCTACATCACCAACTCGACGCAATTGTTCAACGCAGGCGCTGACGAAATCGTTTATCTCAACGACCTCGGCGTCTCGGGCAATGTGATCACCACGATGATGCAACATGATCAGGCGATGAAACAATTCTGGGCGGCCAATGCGCAACAGCAACCTGTCGTTGCACAATCTGCGCAGACGACAACAACCGCATCCGCGCCAGCCTATGTCGAGCCTCCGCAAACGGTCGCCGTCGAATCTGCACCTCAGCAGCCTGCGACCGTGGTGAACAACAACTATTTCTACGATTCGCTTTCATCTTATGGAACATGGATTGAAGTCGAGGGCTACGGACGTTGCTGGCAGCCGACCGTGGTGGTCGTGAACCGGGACTGGCGTCCTTATTGTGACCGCGGACGCTGGGTTTATACGGATTGCGGCTGGTACTGGCTTTCAGAATATTCGTGGGGCGCGACGACATTCCACTACGGACGCTGGTTCAGCCATCCGCGCTGGGGTTGGTGCTGGTGGCCGGACACGGTGTGGGGACCGTCCTGGGTGACGTGGCGCTCGGGCGCGGACTATTGCGGCTGGGCACCGTTGCCGCCACATTCTTTCTACCGCAGCGGCGTCGGTTTCACGTATTACGGAAGGTCTGTCAGCGCCGGTTTTGATTTCGGCCTGAGCGTCGGCTGGTTCACCTACGTGCCATGGGGACGCTTCTGCGATCCACGCCCGCGCCGTCATTGTGCAACGCCGACACAGGTCACGCACATCCACAACAACACAACCATCATCAATAATTACGGTTCAGGGAACAACACGGTCGTCAATAATGGCGTGCCTGTTGACTCGGTGCGCAAACACAGCAACGCCGACATCAAACAAATCCGAGTTCGTGAAGACGACACGTTGCCGAGGAAAGGTCGTGGCGAACAACTCGCACCAGACGGCGGAACGCTCGCAGTCTATCGCCCACCGATTGACTCGCATCGCAAAGGTGGAAACCGAAATGGAACGGTTCAACCTTCTACCAGCACGACGCCAGCAGTAAATCTCGCAGCTCCGGCGACCACGCCTGGAAATACAACGGCGCGCAATCTGGAAAATCCCGAACTGCATCGGCAACGCGGAGATGCCGACCGCGACAATCCACGCCCTGTCGGACGCAAGGGACAACCCGCCATCACCACGCCGACCGCGCCAAATGTCCCCATTGCGAATACATCTCCGGCAACAGCTGTGACACCTCCGGCTCAATCGCCGAACACGCCTGTCGCGAACAAACCCTCCGCGATCACCCAACCAGTCAATCGCAAGGGTGGCGTTACGTCACCCGTTGCCGGGACTGAACGGGAACAAGTTCACACAGAAACGCCGCAGCCGCTTCCCGCGCAAAATCGGGAATCGCACCGCAAGGGACAATCGCCGGCAGTCGTTGTGACGCCGCAGCAAACCACACCGGCAAACACCACGCGGGTCTGGACACAACCTCAGGCACCGCAGCCTTTGGTGCAACAGCCGGTCGCACCCCGCGTCCAGACTCCGAATCAGGTCAACGCTCCTCGTAAAACGGCACAGGACGAGCGCCCGGTGTATTCCACACCACCCAACGTGACAACGTCACCCAACATCAAGAGCTACTCGCCCGCGCCCGCTGCCTCGCCAAGACCAGTGCAAGTGAATCCGACGCCCGCGTCACCCGCACCACGGCAGGTTGTCGAATCGCGCCCGACCCAATCGCAACAAGTCGCGCCATCTCAACAATCTGTCTCACCGCGCTCCGAATCCCGACGCACGGAATCCAGCCGATCCAGCAATTCGGGCAATTCCGATTCCGGCAGCCGCAAGAAAGGACAATGACTTCGCAAAACAAAAAGCCGCGACCCGCTTCACGCAGGCCGCGGCTTTTTTGTCAGGTTCAAATGACCGTGCCGTGCGGAATCATGGCATCCTTGGGGATGATGACGATACCATCGCGAATATAATAAAGCGGGTGATCCACATGGTCGGGCTTGCCGGTGGGTGAAATGACAACGTCGTTCCCGATGCGCGCATTCTTGTCCACGATGGTGTTTTCAATCCGGCAATTGTTTCCGATGCCGATGCGCGGTTGGCCAAGGCGTTCGTGTTCGACGATGGATTCGTGCGATTCAAAGTAATCACAGCCGAGCGCAACCACCCGGCTGAGCTGCGTGTTGCTGCCTACGAGCGTGCGCAGGCCAATGATGGAATTGGTGATCTGGGCGCGATTGATGATACAACCATCCGACACCATGGCGTGATCAATTTGCGCACCATTGATCTTCGACCCGGGCAAAAAGCGTGGGCGCGTGAAGATGGGTGCATGCATGTCGAAGAAATTGAACCGGGGCAGTTCGGCGGCGAGATCCAGATTGGCCTCGAAGAACGAGCGTATCGTGCCGATGTCCTCCCAGTAACCCTGAAACACATACGAATAAACGCGGTGCGTCTGGATCGCCTGCGGAATGATGTGCTTGCCAAAATCCGTGAAGTCGTTGTCGAGCAGTTTGCGGATCATGTCGCGGTTGAATACATAGATGCCCATCGAAGCGAGGAACGATTCTCCACCGCCCTGGATGTCGAATTTGGGATGCCATTCGGTCGGCAGCCGCAACGAGTCCAACACGGCAGGGTCTTTGGGCTTTTCAACGAAGCGCGTGATGCGTCGTTCCTCGTTGATCTGCATGATGCCGAGCGATTGAGCCACGTCCCGCGCCACAGGAATCGTGGCGATGGTGACTTCCGCACCCGCGTCAACGTGTTGCGCGACGACGTGCTGAAAATCCATACGATACAACTGGTCGCCGCTCAGGATCAGAAGGTATTCCCATTCGTGATTCAAAAAGTGCGACATGTTTTTCCGCACCGCGTCTGCCGTGCCTTCATACCAGGACGTGTCCGAAAAGGTCTGTTGCGCCGCAAGCACCTCCACGAACCCGCCGGTGAAGTGATCGAACTTGTAAGACTGCGAAAGGTGGCGATGTAACGATGCGGAGTTGAATTGCGTAAGGATGTAAACCCGCCGGAACCGCGAGTTGATGCAGTTGGAAATCGGCACGTCCACGATGCGGTATTTGCCACCTAGTGGCACGGCAGGTTTGGCGCGATCCTTGGTCAATGGAAACAACCGCGTTCCCTGGCCGCCACCCATGATGACGCAGAGAACGTTGCTGGTGTTGAGAGTCTGGCGACTGGTTCGTGACATAGGCTTGGTGTCGAGTGACGCTCAAGTCTAGTTCATTCCGGCATCCGCGGGCAAGTCTCCACAACAAACCCGGCAGTCACGACGCAACGCACATTCAGTGTCGCGCCCCAATCAACAAATTCACCGGCCCCATCAACCCGGATTCCATCAACTGCGTGTCCTTGGTGATTCTGCGGATGTTGGTGCGGGTCAGTCTTTGTCCCACAGGCAGGGATGCGTCACCAATGATGCGGTTGGGCCAGAAGTTCACCACTTCCACCACCAGTTGATTCGCCCCGGGCTTGATGGCATCCGTCACGTCCACTCGAAATGGAGGACACCACACAATTCCGCACGACCTTCCGTTCAACTTGACTTCCGCAAGTTCACGAACCCTGCCGAGATCGAGCCACATGCGGGATTCGCGATTTGAAACCGTTGTGACGGGCGCGTAATCGAATGTCTTTTCATATATGGCCGTGCCGCTGAAAAATTTGATTCCCGGATTTTCATGCGAAGCCCAGTTCGCAAGCGAATCGAATTGTGCTGACACGGGCCCGCCCCAATTCGTATCGAACCGCACGGTCCACCCGCCACCGACTTCGGTCAACACGGAGAACAATGCGCCGTTGCTTTTTGCGCTGGCTGCATGTTTTGCGGAAGGCTCTCGGAAAACAACAAACCATGACCCACAAGGCTCGAATTGGATGGGGACGCCCGTCAGTCCGTCCTGCTCTTCATACGCGGTGGCAAAGCGTCGCTGGCCTGTCACAGCGTTCCATAACTCCGGCGCTTTGCCCGAAACACGAAACCGTCCATTCACCAAGAGTGAATTCGTTGTACGATTCGCCACAAAGTAAATCTCCGCGTCAGATGTGGTTCGATGAATGAATTGCAATGAACCTGTGGCCACCAGCGGCGCATCCGCCTGAAAATCCGGTTTCACACCGATCCGTTGCAGAACGGTTCTTGCGCTCTGTCCGCTCGAAACTTTTCCCGCATCCCAAAGTTCGTCAGCAATCCGCTGCACCTCCGCATCCGACTCCTGAAACCGGGCCAGTCCGGACGCTTTCGACGGTTTCCCGCCGCCCACCACCGCGCCTGCATTGACAAATTCCTTCACTTTCCGCAACACCGGCAGCGAAATACTCTCGCGCTCGGGCAGCATGAGCATTCGATAACTCACACCATCCGGAAGCACGAGCCGGCCAGCTTTGACGCTCATGCGGTTCAGAATCACCTCCTCGGTGACAACATCGTAGTCATAACCCGCGCCGGCTTTTGCAGGATCACTACTCCGGAGTTGGGTGAAATTCGGCACGTGATCGCCGTAGTAATAGGCCACATCCGCAACCGGCAATCCTTGCTGCAGCATCGCCTGACAACGATTGATGTAATCGAAAAATGGCTTCGACTTGTCCCACCACGTCACGTTTGGATTCAAGTGCGTACCGGCAAAGTATTGCTGACCGGGGATTCCTTCACTTGCGGGCGAACACACAAAGGCGTGCCACACGAGCAGGTTCAAACCTTCCGTGCAGGCGA
>CAZFNB010000057.1:0-8463 GCA_964520235.1 uncultured Bifidobacterium sp.
CGTTGTGTCCCATGTCGGTGTGCAGAAAGATCAGCGCGTTGGTTTGAAGTTCGGATGACGACACCTTCAAGTCTTCGGTCGTGAGAAACGGCGTTCCGCGTTTCTTCAGCAAATCCATCATCTGCTCGCAATCATCCTTGGTACCACCGTTGTCGGTGTAGATGTTGAGCAGCCGCCCGTGTTCCTTGTCCGACCATGCGAGAAATTTTTCCGTCCCGGCATAAAGCGCGTCGAACAACCAGACCTCCTTGATATCGTGAGAAAGTCCCCCTCGATCCAAAATCGCTGAAATGACACGATAGCCGCCGCTGTGCCCGCTGAGGATGATGCCACCCGGCGACCAATCCTGTTGTTTGAATGCTCCGTGTTGTTTGAGCGCGGAAACAGCCTCTGCCATGAAACGTTTGAAACCATCCGGGTCCTCAAGTTTTCCACCATTTGAATCCGGCGCGTTATGCGGACCTTCGGGAACGATCAGCACGGCATTCCGCCCGCTGGCGGTGAGTTGTTCGATCAATTTGAATTGTTCAAGCGTACCGGCGACCGTGTTGTTCCAGCCGTGAAAATGGACGATGAAATCCACCCGGTTCGTCTCCCGAAACTGTTTTGGAATGAAAATCGCGACGGTGCTGTCCGAGTAATGTTTGTCCGCCGGATACGATTTTTCCTTGTAGGTGTGACCGTTGGTGCGGCTGGCGTGTGGGAACGGAGCGGAAATAAATTGAGTGATGATGAGCCGGCCATGACTTGAATAAATTTCCTCAAGAGGAGCCGCGGCGAGAACGGTGGTTGACACGGAAAGAGCGGCGAACGCCAGCATTGCGACAAGTTTTTTCATGACAGGATGATGATTGCGCCGCGTTGCTTTTGACAAAACAAATCAGTCAAGGCCGGGCGGCATTCTTCCGATGAAATGATTGGTTCTGGCGCATAAAAGTGTGAGAACTGGACACGATTGTCCGCTCCTTGTAAGGCGTGCACCCGCGACAAAGCGGAGTTGCGCTGATTGCCGCGCAAGCCTAATCTGGCGAGCAGATTGCTAAGACCAAAGCTGCTCCGGCATGTCGTACACGCAGTCGGGGTGTTGTTGCGGACACCACAGACGAATCATGGCAAGCACAATGACTCAAGGCGAAGAGGCCCAGTTGGCGCAAACGATTGAAATGTTTGAGGTCATCACTCAAACACAGCCGCACGACTATCAATCGTTGGAAATCCTCAAGGAAGCCTACAGCAAACTGGGTCGTGACCGCGATGTCATCAACACTTCCAAGCGCATCGCGGAGGCCTACGTGCAGATGGGCCAGTTTTCATCCGCAATTCTCGAATACGAAACCATTCTCCAGAAGCAGCCGGACGATCCAGAAGTCCAGGCCGCGCTCAAGCAAATCGAGAGCAAGGCCAACAACATCGCCGCTGATCCGGGCCATCTCGGAGACACCGTTCAGTTCGCGAAGACCGCCGATGGTCGCGCCGTCAAGAAAACCACATCGGGCCGCATCCCGGCGACCGAGGTGGATGACGGCCGCAAGCAGATGCAGAAGATTTTCGTGGACGGCAAGCTCATCACAGCTGCGGATTTCGATCTCTGCTGGCGCACGCATGATTTGTCCGTTCCACCTGAGGGCGTGATCGAGCCGTTCATACAGCTTATTGCCGACAAAGGGCTGATGCTTCCCGATGTGGCGTTGAAATTATTGTGCGACCGCACGCGGCTCTCGTATCTGCCGTTGGACAAGTACGAGCTGGACATTGATCTTTGCCGCAGTTTTCCGGCGGACACCTGCAAACGCTGGTGTGTGCTTCCGTTCGACCGCATGAGCAAGTCCATCCTCGTCGCCACGGCCAATCCGTTCAATCAACAGGCCGCCAAGGAACTTGCCGAGGCCACCAACAACCGCCTGCTTTGGTATCTGGTGTCGCCTGTCGAACTCGTCAAAAACCTCCGCAAAGTTTTTCGTTAAACCATGCCTCCCGTAAAATCATTTGGCGAACGCATTGCCGACGCACTCGTCGAGGACGGACTTCTCACGACCCGCCAGGTCGAGGAGCTTCTCGAAAAACAAAAGAAAGAGGGCACACGCTTCATCAAGCTCGTCACAGACAAGTCCTATGTCAGTGAACAGGACCTCACCGTTTCGATGGGCCGTGTGTTGAACGTTCCGCCGATCAATCTCACGCGACTGACCATTCCGCCCGAAGTGGCCGATTTGCTCCCGCGTGAAATCGCGAACACCCACAAGGTGGTGCCGCTCTCCCGCCTGGAGAACAAACTGTTCATCGCAATGGCCGACCCGCTCAACGTGCTGGCCGTTGACGACGTCAAACGCATCACCAAGCTCGAAGTCTCCACGATGATCGCCTCCGAAAAGGCGATTCTCGACAAGCTCGCCAGCCTGGATGCCGCCAAGGGCGGCAGCATGGAGGACATCATCAACGACGCGCAGAAAAAAGGCGCGGAGGATGACGCCGAGAACGTCGAGCAGGTCAAGGAGACGATGGACGAGGTCAACCTCGACCAGCTGGCCGCGTCCTCCGAGGAAGCGCCGGTCATCAAGCTTGCCAACATCATTCTTGTTCAGGCGGTCAAAGATCGCGCGAGCGACGTTCACATCGAACCGTTCGAGAAAGGAATGCGGTTGCGTTACCGCATTGACGGTGTGCTCGTGGACGCCACACCGCCGCCGAAACAGATGCAGCTCGCGCTGGCGTCGCGTTTCAAGATCATGTCCAGCCTCGACATCGCCGAGCGCCGTCTGCCCCAGGACGGTCGTATGCGCGTGCGTGTCGCGGGCAAAGATTACGACTTGCGCGTTTCCATCATGCCCACGGTTCACGGTGAAAAAATCGTGCTCCGCGTGCTCGACAAATCGAACCTTTCGGCAAGTCTCGACAAACTCGGCCTCGACCCTGATACGTTCCAGCAGTTCAAGATGGCGATTGATGCGCCGCACGGGCTTATCCTCGTCACCGGCCCGACTGGCTCCGGAAAAACCACCACGCTTTACTCCGGGTTGAACGAACTCAACAGCCCGGTCTATAACATCATAACGGTCGAGGATCCGGTTGAATTCCAGATTCCCGGCATCAACCAGGTGCCGGTAAAAAAGGAAATCGGCCTTACTTTCGCCAACGCGCTTCGTTCCATTCTGCGCCAGGACCCGGACATCATCATGATCGGGGAAATCCGCGATACGGAGACGGCGGAAATCGCCATCGAGGCTGCGCTTACCGGCCATCAAGTGCTTTCAACGATGCATTGTAACGACGCGCCGGGCGCCATCGCGCGTCTCGACGACATGGGCGTTGCACCGTTCCTGATTTCCTCCTCGGTGATCCTTTCCTGTGCGCAACGTCTCATGCGCCGCATCTGCCCGCACTGCAAGGAGCCGGTCACATACCCGCCAAAGATGTATCAGGACCTGAACATTGACCCGAGCATTCTCGACGGTGTGACGCTTTATCGCGGACGCGGCTGCGACCGTTGTAAAAACACCGGTTACGCCGGGCGCATGGCGATCATCGAAGCCATGACCGTCAGCGATGAAATCCGCAAACTCATCATCGCCCGTGCCAGCACGCGCGAAATGGGCAAGGTCGCCATCGGCCAAGGCATGAGAACGCTTCGCATGGTGGCTCTCGACCGTGCGCGCGACGGTGCTTCCACGCTCGAACAAACACTCCTCCTCACTGCGGCGCATTGATTTCGGGCGGCGAAGAATCTTTTCAAAGCCCCGCATTTCTTCAAGACTCCGCGCGTGATCGAACTTGAAGAGGCCCTCCGCCGCATCTTGTCTGCGTTGCCAGCACCGCAAATGGAACGGCTGCCGTTGATGGCTGCATCGGGCAGGGTGTTGGCCGGGGGCATCCGCTCACAAATTGATCTTCCCCGTTTCGACAACTCCACCGTTGACGGATATGCCCTGCGTTCTGTTGACGTGGCCGGTGCTTCATCTGGGACGCCTGTGCGTCTCCGTTTGCGGGCGCGCGTTCCTGCTGGAGAAGTTTTCACGGGAGAAATTATTTCCGGCGAATGTGTCCGGCTCTTCACCGGATCACCTGTGCCTGCAGGTGCGGACGCCGTGGTGATGCAGGAAGATACCCGGGCGGGCGCGGACAATGGCGAGGTATCGGTTTGCGAATCCGTCAAGCCGGGTGAAAACATTCGCCTGCGCGGTGAGGACGTGGCTTCGGGAGAATCGCTTGCGATTCCGGGCGATGTTCTGACGCCCGGAAAAACTTCTCTGCTGGCTGCTACGGGCAACGACAATGTGACTGTGGGGCGTCGTCCGATCGTGGCGCTGATGGCCACAGGTTCGGAATTGCGTGAAGGTGGCGAATCATTGGCGGACGGCACCATTTACGAAAGCAACCGGGCTGCACTTGCGCTGCTCATTTCGGCTGTTGCGGCCAGGCCGGAAGTTCTGCCAATCGTGTCGGATGATCCGCAAGCGACCAAGGCGGCGCTGGAGCGTGCGTTCGGTCTGGCGGACATCGTCGTCACCTGTGGCGGCGTGTCAGTGGGAGAGATGGATTTCGTCAAGCCGGCGTTTGAAGAAATTGGAGGGCGATTGGAATTCTGGAAAGTGGCCATGCGCCCCGGCAAACCATTTGTGTTTGGCAGACTGGGTGATGCGAAATTCCTGTTCGGACTTCCGGGGAATCCTGTTTCCGCGTTCGTCACGTTTTTGTTGCTGGTGCGACCGGCCTTGTTGCGCTGGCAGGGAGCACACACGGTCACCCTGCCCTGGTATCCGGGCATCCTCGGCGAACCGCTTGTCAACCGTGGTGACCGGAGACACTTCGCGCGCGTGCGAATGGACGAGTCCGGGAAGATATTTTCCGCGGGAAAGCAGGCGTCTCACATCCAGCACTCCCTTGCGCTGGCTGATGGATTGGTGGACGTGCCCGCCAAGACAGAACTGCCGGCAGGTTCGACGATCCGGGTGTTGCGCTGGACTTGATCGTGAAGCCTAAAACTGGCGACGCGGAAGCTCGAATGTTGCGGGCTTTTTGGCCTTGGCCGGTTCGGGCGGGGTGATGATGGGTGTCGGGCTAAGGCTGGGAGTCGAGGCAAAACCTTGGGCGCTCTGGAGGTTGCCGTAAGATTTTACCGTTGAATACGACGGGCTGGGGGGAATTGCCGAAGCCGGGGAATACAGCGCCGGCGCGGAAACAGCATAAGGCGACGATCCCGGCGAAGGTCTTGCAGCCGCAGGCGCGGTGGACCTTGAAAGCGGATTGAACGACTCCGGCCTGTTGAATGAAGTTCCCTGCAAGCCTGCGTCCCGCTGAGGCGCTGAGAATGAATCGCCTCCGATCAACTTTCTGTAGGCATCGAGCCGGTCATCAAGTTTTCGCGCCCGTTCGGCGGTTTCGGTTCTTGTCGGATCTAAAGACTCATCCAACTGACGCGGCCTTACCGGATCCGTCGAGAACAACACGCTGCCGTAGGCGTTGTTGGAAGAACGCCGCACGCCGCGTGAAGACAACTCGTTTTCTGAACCCTTGAAACCGTTGCGGAAAAGTCCGCCGAAAAAGCTGTCCGCGTTTTCTTCTTCCTTCCTGTTGTCAAACAGGTCATGGGATTTAAAGCGGTTGGTCAGGGCGGCGCGTTCCCTGTCCAGCCGGTCGTAGTAACGATCCAGCGGGGTTTTCAACTTGTCCTGTTTCGCATCAAGACCATAGGGATCCGCATCAAGCATGTCCTTCGTCCCTGTTGTGTCGAAGAAAGCATCCTCCCTGTTGCGCAGAAACTCCTCGGAGCGCTTCGATTTCTGGATCATCTGGGGAGTTTGTGGCGGCGGGCGGAATGCCGGCCTGATGTTGGGCGTCAGGCTGAAAAGATCGAACGGCTTCCTGAGATCATCATCAAGGTCTTTGATTCCATGTGTGGATCCCTCCGTGGTTACGTTTGTGGCCGCCGGGTCTGTCCTGGCTTCCGAAAAAACAATCGGTTCGCCCCGTTTTGGAGGCGATTTTCCGCGTGGCGGAGCATCCTCGGCATCCGCCGTCATGCCGGTCAGGGCCATGACGAGCGCTGCCGTCAATGCCAGGTTTTGTCCGCTGATTCTCATCGCTCAGTCCGCATCCTATCCTGCGGTTGCCGGAGCGTCAAAGCCTCGTTGCAGCAATTTTACTCTTCACCGCCCGAGGTTTCTCCGGTGATGGCAATGTCCATGCAGACGCCCCGTCTGGCTTGGGCGATGAACTCGATCATCTGTTTTCCTGCAGCGCACTTGACGCTCCGCCGCGCCAGTTCGACGGCGTCCGAGAGTTTTGATTCACCGCGCAACAGCAGGTGATAAAGACGTTTCAATTCAAGCCGGTCTTCCGCGGCGACTCCCGCGCGCCGCAGCCCGACGGTGTTCAGTCCCGCGATCGCGTTCTGACCACGCGCGATGGTGAACGGCGGCAAATCCTTGCTGATGGCCGAGCCGCCCTGCATCAATGCCAGCGTTCCCACGCGCGTGAACTGGTGGACGAGACAATTTCCCGAAATGAACGCACGGTCCTGAACCGTCACATGCCCGCCGAGCAGCGCGCCGTTGGCGATGATGACATGGTTCCCGAGATGACAATTGTGCCCGACGTGGCAGTTTGCCATCAAAAAATTGTTCGAGCCGATGACCGTCTCGCCTTCCTCGGTTGTGGCGCGGTTCACCGTCACCTGCTCGCGGAAGACATTGTCGTCGCCGATCCGCACGCGGGTGGGTGCGCCTTTGTATTTCAAATCCTGCGGTTCATCGCCGATGACTGAACCGGCATGAATGCGATTGCGCACACCGAACACCGTCCAGCCCGTGAGATAAACCTGCGGCCCCACCACGCAATCCGCGCCCAACTCCACATTCTCATCAATCACGGTGTATGCGCCGACCCGCACGGTCGGGTGAAGCTTTGCCTTGGGATGAATGATGGCCGTCGGATGAATCATGGTTTGAGCATACGCAACTGTCCGTCGGATTCACGCCAAAACAGTTGTGTCCCGCGCGACGGGTTACAATCCAGCCTGGACTTTTCCATTGTCTCCAGATGGCAAAGCCGGAACACTCGCGGCGTCGCAGATGAACGTACCGCCTCCAACCGAAAAACAGGCGCGCATCCTCTGGGCCGCGATCACCGGCCTGGCGGTGGCTGTCATCATCGCGCTCGTCGTCGCGGCGATCTGGGGATTGGGCCGGGTGTTGAACGTGCTTGCGCCTGTCATCTGGCCCCTGGCGGTGGCCGGTGTGCTCGCATGCCTCCTCGATCCGGTCGTGGATTTTCTTGTCCGCAAAAATGTTCCGCGCACACGCGCCATCATCGTCGTGTTTGCGATGGCGTTGTTGATCGTTGCCGGACTTGCGGCGAGCGTTGTTCCGCAGATCGTCGTTCAAGCGCGCGATCTCGCGGCCAAGTCCAGTGAATACACCACACAACTTCCCGCCAAGGCGGGCCAGCTTGCGGAAATTCCACCGCCGTGGCTGCCGAAGCAATTGATTCCGCTGTTGCAAGCCTTCAGCGAAAGCGCGAAGCACTCGAACACGAATCCAACGCCCGCCGAAATCGTCGCTGACTCCATCGAAACGAACGCGCCCCTGGTTTTGCCGAAACTTCAGGCTGCGTCCGAACCCGGCTCGTTGAAATCCATCGCGGACAACGTCACCCGGCTGCTGCCCAAGCTCGGCCAGTGGCTCTCACAGGTGCTCGGATTCGTCGGTTCGGTGTTCGGGATCATTGCCGGGCTCGCGCTCGTCCCGATTTACGCGTTCTATTTCCTGCTCGAGAAACACGGCATCTCGACGCGCTGGCGCGATTACCTGCCCGTGCAGGATTCGAAGTTCAAGGACGAACTCGCCTTCGTCATCGGCGCCATCAACGACTACATCGTGGCGTTCTTTCGCGGGCAGGTGCTGGTGGCGATTTGCGACGGGGTGCTTTACACGATTGGCTTTCTCATCATCCGCCTGCCATACGCGTTGTTGATCGGTGTGATGGCAACGTGCCTGACCATCATCCCGTTTCTCGGCGCCATCACCACCTGCGTCTCCGCGCTTGTCATCGCCATCGTGGCGTTTGGCGACTGGCAGCATCCGGTGATGGTGCTCGCGGTGTTCGCCGTGGTTCAATCGCTCGAAGGCACGGTCATCCAGCCACGCATCATGGGCGACCGCGTCGGGCTGCATCCGGTGACGATCATCGTGGCGTTGATGGTCGGCACGACGCTGTTGGGCGGCATCCTTGGCGGCATTCTTGCGATTCCGCTGGCGGCAGTGTTGCGCGTGCTGATGTTCCGATATGTCTGGCGACGGAAGGAAAGCACCCTGCCGGAGATGAAATTGAAATAACCTGCTGCTCTTGATTCTCTCCACGTCACTTCTTGTTTCAGCGGTTGCACATGATATTCTCACCGGACGAACTGAACTAAGTTGAAAGCATTGGTCCAAACCAGAGACACGCGGACGGAACGGGTTTTCCTCG